>CAXEVD010000489.1:0-2001 GCA_963999395.1 uncultured Halieaceae bacterium | reverse complement strand
CTCGCGCCGCTGCCGGTGCCCAGCGCGAACACATAAGCTGTATTGCTGTCACCTGTTTTCAAATAGGGCGCTGGGGCTGCAGGGCGCTCGCCCAGCCGCATCGATTTTATTTGCTGCAGCGGGTGCAGGATGTCTTTGTCAAGTTGTCAGACGAGAAGCAGACCGAGATCGGCACGCTGCTGGAAGCATGCGGCATGAAGAGCCTACTGGGGGCAGTACTCAGTCGCGGCATAGCCCGGTCAGAGAACCTTGAGGTTTGGAAGTGACCGCATGCGACATGAAAGGGTTTTTAGTAGGATGAGTCATGCGGAACTCACAGATCCCGGTTGCCACGCTCTCAGATAATTCAGCCTCGCCTGAGCGCCAACTTTCTTTTTTAACCCCCGAAGATTTCGAGGTCGCCTGGGATCTGGGTCTTTTTTATCTGAAAACCCCCGACGAGTTAGATCTCGAATCTGTGCGGCAATTTGGAATGGAATTGATTGCGCCTGATTGCCCTTACCGGCAAGTCCCTCAGTATGGCGAGTTGGAGGGGTTTATTGCGCTCGAGAACAACCAGCAGACCAAGCTGGCGCTGCGCCGCGAGCGCTGGGGTCAGCACTACCCGGAACATATCGCGGCATTCGGTCGCCAGCTCGACACTATCGGCATCGCGATCATTCGCGAGGTATTCCATCTGTCGGGCATTCCCGAAGCCGTGTGGGATCGCGCCTCGGGGGGATACGCCTCAGGCGGGGGTGATGCGTTTCTCAATTTTGTTCACTACGACACTCGCACTCCTGACTGGGGGCTGCGGCCGCATACCGACTACGGTTTTGTCACGATCCTCGATGCCAGCGCGCCGGGCCTGCAAATCGAAATGAACGGCGAGTTTCAGGACGTGCCGGTGCTACCCGGCCATTTGATCATCAACTTTGGTGAGGCGCTCAACTTCATTACCGCTCACTCTGATCGCGCGGTCAGCGCGGTGACGCACCGTGTGGTGAGCCAGCGATCTGCCGACCCGGTGCGCCACGGCATTGTTTACTTCGCCAATCCGGACCTCGACGGCATGTTGTGGCAGTTTGATGCATCCGGAGAAGAGCAGGGCAATTCCAAGGTGCAAGATTTATTTGCTCAGCTAGAAAACAGGCTTACTGAAACTCGTTAGCCCTGATTCACTCGGAAGATTAGTACGTCCAATAGCCGTGCGATCCGTTGCTGTGTCCGAATCGACGTTGATGCTTGCCGTCGTGATGCCGTGCGGGGGTGCACTCACTGAGCTCAACTGGCCTCTTTGCTAAAACCCTCATATGGTTCTTGTAACGATTTGTGAGCCGGAAGGCATATGCGACCTCCCCCAAGTCTCTCTAGCCTACTGATATTTGCGATCCTCTCGGCTTGTGGTGGAGGGGGTGGCTCAACGGATACTAGCGTGACCGTGCCCTCTTCGTCGCCACCAGCTTTTGAGTCGCCGCACCCTGATATCTGGGAGACCGCAAGTGCCTCGGAAGCCGGCTTTGATGAGGATGCCCTGGACAGTGCTTTTGAATACGCCGTGACCGACGGGTTTTATACTCAGGCGGTGGTGCTGATAAAAGACGGCAAGCTCGTTAGAGAGCGTTATCGCGGCATCACCGATGCAGAGGCCGCAGGCCTCGCGGCGATCTCGAGCTTGCCTGAGGGGCAGAACGCCGGCTATTGGCAAGACCTATACGGTGATCGAGATGCGGCCAGCGCGGTAACCTCCTGGTCTACTGCCAAGTCATTTACCAGTGTCTTGATCGGTATGGCGATCGAACAAGGCGCAATCGATTCCACCACGCAATCGGCGTCCGACTTCATCGACGAGTGGGAAGCAGATGACCGAGCAAGCATTACGATACAGCAGCTTCTGGATATGCGCTCCGGCCTTGTGCCGAAGTGCTCGAGTTTTGAGACAGGGGTGGTGGGAGAGTGCAGTGACTATTTGAGCGCAAGCTCTGGCGGCAACATTGTGTATGCCGCGGATCAGCTATCTGG
>CAXEVD010000488.1:0-2007 GCA_963999395.1 uncultured Halieaceae bacterium | reverse complement strand
GCCCTGGCTGTATCAAGCACCACAGCCGACGGTGTCTCTCGGTTAACAATCACCGCAATATCGCGGCGTAGTTCAGGAAATTTGGAAATCTCCTGGTAATCCGGCAAGGCCCGCCCCACCACCGAGGCCAATGCCAGTTCGGCGACCAGCGTCTGCTCAGGCAGGTTAAGCGCCTTTGCAGCACTGGGATGCAGCCGTCCCATGACCCCAACTACCTCATCACCCAACAGAATTTCTGCGGTCTGCCCATCGTGCAAACCTGGCCTCACCGCTGAGCGGAATGTCAGCATTTGATCAGCGGCTTGCAGCAACGCCTCGATTTCGCCCTTCATGTCATAGAAGTCGACAAACGCCGCGTTCGATGACCAGCCCTCGGGCATTCGACGGCCGCAGAGTAAAAGCCCGAGCATGGGTGTTTGCGCGAGAGACTCGCCGGGCATGAAACGCAAACCGGTCTCAAACAGTCGCACTCTGGTTTGCTGGCGGTTGATGTTATGCACCGCCGCACTCAGCAAGCCTGGAATCAGCGAGGTGCGCATCACCGCGAGGTCACTGGAGATCGGGTTTTTGAGTACGACCGGTTCAATATCCGGGTCGATCAGCTCCTGAAGCTCCGGGCTCACGAAGCTAAATGTGATGGCCTCGTTGAAGCCCCGGGCGACCAGCCGCTGCTTGATCACAGACTGCGGTGTTGCAGACTCCGCCGCAGCACCCGCTGACGCGGCGCCACGGACGGACTCAACCGGAATATTGTCGTAACCGTGGATGCGCGCAATTTCCTCGAGCAAATCGGCTTCGCGGCCCATATCAAAGCGCCAGCTGGGCGCAGTGCACAGCCAACTGCCGCCATCTGTGTCGGCCTCAACCGCAAAGCCCAAGCCGGTAAAGATCCGTGTGACCTCATCGGCCGCCAGATCAATGCCCAACATCCGTCGAATTGAGGCAGCTTTCAGGTTGACAGGCTCGCTCTTGGGCAAGTCCGTCGATGAGGTCACATCCGTCACCGGCCCGCCTTCGCCGCCGACACACTCAAGGAACAGCTGTGTCGCACGCTCGACAGCCTGATAGGCCAGCTCGGGGTCCACGCCCCGCTCGTACCGATGGGACGCATCGGTGTGCAGGCCATAGTGTCTGGCCCGACCGGCCATCAGCTCGGGGGAAAAAAAGGCGGCTTCGAGAAAGAGATGACGCGTCTCACCACTGATCCCGCTGCCTTCTCCGCCCATGATGCCTGCCATGGCGAGGGCTTTCTGGTGATCTGCGATGACAAGAGTGTCGGGCGTTAATGTACGTTCTTCGCCGTCGAGTAGCGTAATGCGCTCCTCGGGTTCGGCCTTGCGCACCCGAATGCCGCCTTCTAGCGTGTCGAGGTCAAAGGCATGCAAAGGCTGACCAAGCTCAAGCATCACGTAATTGGTGATGTCCACCACCGCATCGATGGAGCGGATACCGGCCCGGCGCAGGCGCTCCGCCATATAAAGCGGTGTTGACCGGGAGACGTCCACGTCGCGGATGACGCGCCCCAAGTAACGCGGGCAATCAGCCGGCGCCGTCACCTCAATGGGCAGCGTTTGATCGATAGTCGCCGGCACTGTCTGCATCGCAGGCGTGCTCATCTCAGCGCCCGTGGCGACCGCCAGATCGCGGGCGACACCCGCAACACTGAGACAGTCCGCACGATTCGGCGTTAAACCGATTTCTATCAGTCGGTCGTTCAGATCAAGATAGTCTTCAATAGGCGCGCCAACCGGCGCATCCTCTGGCAGGGCGAGTAAGCCATCGTGGTCTTCCGACAGGTTCAACTCGGCACCGGAACACAGCATGCCCTGAGACTCGACACCCCGCAGCTTGGCCTTTTTGATTTTGATGCCGCCGGGCAGCTTGGCGCCCGGTTGTGCCAATGGCGCCTTGAGACCTGCAACCGCATTGGGCGCACCGCAGACAATCTGTACCGTTTCACTGCCAGTGTTGACGCTACACACACGTAGCTTGTCGGCATCGGGGTGG
>CAXEVD010000487.1:0-2014 GCA_963999395.1 uncultured Halieaceae bacterium | reverse complement strand
ACCGCGAGGGCTTCATGGATCGGGACACCTTCTGCGACCTAGCAGAGTCGGTGGACCCCGGTGAGGTTGAGAAACGCCACGCAGGTACCGCGATAACCGATATCGCGCTGATGTTTTATACCTCGGGCACCACAGCCATGCCTAAAGGGTGCCCGTTGAACCATGTTGTGTTGCAACATGCCGGCGTGGTGGGTGGCACCGATCGCTTGCAGCTGATTAAAGGCGATATTGTTTGGAACCCACTGCCTATGTTCCATAGCGCCTTCACCCAGCCGCTCACCGGTACCCTTCATGTGGGTGGCACGTTGGTCTCCATGGCTCACTTCGAGCCGGACAAGGCGCTCGACCTGATTACACATGAGCGAGTAACCGTCGCCTTCCCCGCCTTCCCCACCATTACCCTGCAGATACTGCACCACCCCCGCTACACACCTGAAACCCTCAGAGGCGTGCGCGTTATGCTGAATGTGGGACCACCCGAGGAGCTGGTCGCCATGCAAGCACTCATGCCCCATACCACTCAAATCACCTGTTTTGGCATGAGCGAGTGTGGCGGCTCCGTGGCAATGTGCCACCCCGACGACCCGCTGCCACTGCGCTCGGAATGCTCGGGGAAAGCACTGCCTGGCATCGACATTGAGGTGCGCGACCCCGAAACCGGCGAGACGCTAGAGTACGGCGCGCCCGGAGAGATCGTCGCCCGCGGACGCGGTGTCTTTAGCGGTTACTACAACGACCCCAAGAAAACCGAGACGGCCTTCTGGGAGGGCGGATGGTTCCGTACCGGCGATCTAGGCGTTTTAGATGCTGAGGGCCGCGTGACATTTCTCGGCCGGCTCAAAGACATGTTGAAAGTGGGTGGTGAGAATGTCGCGGCTGTCGAGATAGAGGGTTACCTCGCGCTCCACCCGGCGGTGAAAATGGCACAGGTGGTGGGTCTGCCCGATGAAAAATACGGCCAGGTGCCTGTCGTGTTTATTGAGTTGGTGCGTGGTGCTACAGCGACAGAGACTGAGATAGTCGATTTTTGTCGCGGTGAGATTGCAAGCTTCAAGATCCCTCGGCATGTGAGGTTTGTGGAAGATTGGCCTATGGGTGCGACCAAGATACTCAAGTCCGCGCTCCGCGACCGCATCCTCACTGAGATGGTTCCTGCCTGAGATCGATATCGCAACTTTCGTAAGAGTCCTGCTGGCGTATCGAGGGGATACGAGCCTTCGCCTCGCCTTTCAGAACGGTCTCGCCTTTTTGATTCCGTTGCCATACGGCGCAGGTCACGATACCGCCACCCGTCTCCATGGGCGCCACGGCAAGCACCTCTCCACCGCAGATCAAGATGTCATTAGGAAACACGTTCGCGGCAAAGCGCATCTTGGTCGCCACCAAATCCCAGGAATCATGCAGCAGGGAGGTAAAATAACGATAAAGATAGGCCTGATTCAGCGGTCCCTGCTGCACCACGTCGCCCAGACCCCGCTCCTTCGCATACACCCGATCCAGATGGAGCGGATTGGTGTCTCTCAAAATCAGCGCAATCGGGATGTAATCGAAGCGATCCATCGGCCCCAGCTCGATGGTAGGCAGGGCCATGGAGACCTCGTAATCCTCAAACCATGCTTTGTTCAATGGCGCCGTCATCTGAACAGAATATAGGATTGCTGACCGGACATGAGCAGATCCCCCTCTTCGCGACTCTTAATGTCGAAAGTTACTTCGATCACATCAAACGTCTGCTTGCCCTGCTTCTCGTACACGTCGCTTATCGCTGCCGAGATGGCAACGGACTCCCCCACCAGCAGGGGTCGATGAAACTCAATGGCCTGCTCTCCGAACATGGCCGTACCCGTTCGATAGTCAAACAGAAAGTCTTCCTGCCAGTCGAAGGTTTTCAGTAGGCCAAGCACCGCAACGAACGGCGCGAAAGATGGGGGCGCCAAGCGCCCTGAGGCTGCCTCTGCGCGACCTTCAGAACCATCGGCTGGCGCGAAGTCTGGCTCAGCGACCACACCGAGGA
>CAXEVD010000486.1:0-2015 GCA_963999395.1 uncultured Halieaceae bacterium | reverse complement strand
GCGAGTAACAGAGCCGTCCTCGTGCCGACCGATCGGCCGGGAGATCTTGCACGCGGCGCGCCCCGTCTGTTTGAGGCCATCCGCAAATCGGGTTGGACCGAGCACGATGTGGACGGGTTCTGGACCTTGCTGAGTCAGAGTTGCCAAGGGTTATGGGTTCAGGGCGTTGACCCAGCCGAGATCGCGGCGGTCGTCGTGACAACTCAGCGTGCCACGGTGATCAACCTAGACGAGTTGGGTCAGCCGCTGCGACCGGCCATCATTTGGACGGACCAGCGTCGGGCGCCTCTGCGTGGGCGACTGCCCTGGCTGTGGCGGATGCTCTTTACGCTGCTGCGCATCCGTCCGATCGTCGAGAACCTCGAGGCCGAGACCGAGGCCAATTGGCTTGAGCGGCATCAACCCGAGGTGCTGGCGCAAACCGCACACTTTTTGCTCCTATCCGGGTATTTGAATTACCGGCTGACGGGTGTGTTCAAAGATAGCGTTGGCAGTCAGGTAGGGTACGTACCCTTTGATTTCAAAAAACAGGACTGGTGTGCTGACTCCGATTGGAAATGGCACAGCATGGCCATCAAGCGCTACATGCTGCCTGCACTAGTCGCGGTGGGCGACACGCTGGGCGTCGTTACCGCCGACGCTGCCAAATCGACCGGTTTACCCGAGGGTGTGCGTGTGATTGCTGGAGGGGCCGATAAGGCTTGTGAGGTGCTTGGAGTGGGTGCGCTTGAGCCCGGCGTTGCCAGCGTTTCTTGTGGCACCACCGCGACGATCAACACGACGCGGCCACAATACGTGGAGGTCGTGCCGTTCATGCCCGCCTACCCCGCAGCCCTGCCGAATCATTTCAATACTGAAATTCAGGTATTCAGAGGTTTCTGGATGGTCAGCTGGTTTCTCGAGCAGTTTGGCGGCGTCGAGCGAAGGCAGGCTTCAGAGCGCGGTGTTTCGGCGGAGACACTGCTCGACGAACTATTGGTGCAAACCGAGCCTGGCGCCGGTGGTCTAATACTACAGCCTTTCTGGAACCCGGTCTTAGGTGAGACGGGGCCTGAGGGTAGGGGCAGCATTATCGGGTTCAAAGATTTTCATACCCGTGCGCATGTTTACCGTGCGTTGATCGAGGGTTTGGCCTTTGCTTTGCGGTCGGGCAAAGAGCGTATTGAGCGCCGAACCAAAACCCCTATCACGTGTATTCGTCTTTCCGGTGGCGGTGCACAGAGTGATCAGGTCGCGCAGATTGTGGCGGACGTTTTGAACCTGCCTGTAGAGCGCTTTGACGACTGCGAGGCCAGTGGTCGGGGCGCCGCGATGGTGGGTGCGGCCGCAATGGGATGGTATCCCTCGATTACTGCGGCGGGTGAGGCGATGGTGGGCGAGACGCACCGCATCATGCCCGACCCTCGGGCGGCCGAGCGATACGAGGCGCTCTATGAGAGCCAGTATCGACCCCTCTATGGCAAGCTGAAATCGTTGTTCGAACGACAACCGATTGCCAAGTAGCGCCTGCCCGATATTCCTGCCTCGACAAATGCTGTGAGCCCAGAGTGCCCCGCGCTCATCACGCGCGTCAGATGGATATCCCCTATCATGCGATGCTCGAGAGGAAATGGATGCACCGCGGCATGAAGCTTCATCAATACCTGTCAGTTGTCATTGTGAGCTTCTGCTTGCTGGGGTGTGCGGGTCACTCAATGAATGTTAACGATGACAATGCTGAAGCGAGCGTCACGCTCGGCGGCGGCGGTCGCCCGAATGCTGCGAGTTGGAGCCGCAGCGCGGTCTACGGTCGTAATGGCATGGCGTCCACCGCGCATCCTTTGGCCTCACAAATTGCCATCGACATCCTCAAGCAAGGGGGGTCAGCCCTCGATGGGGCGATTGCGGCCAATGCGGCCCTTGGCCTGATGGAGCCCACGGGTAATGGCATCGGCGGCGATATGTTTTTCATTATCTGGGACCCCAAGACTGAGCTCTGTCAGACGATGGCCACCGAGCTGGGCGCTAGCCCAGCC
>CAXEVD010000485.1:0-2022 GCA_963999395.1 uncultured Halieaceae bacterium | reverse complement strand
TGTTACAGCGGCGCCGTTGACGGCACCGATGATGGGTTGGGGACACTGTTCCAGCGCCACCACAATCGGCGATGCAGGCCCAAGACCCAGCCCACTCGATAGCAGTTCGGGCTCATCCGTTAACGCTTTCAGGTCCACACCCGCACAAAACGCGCGGCCTGCACCGGTCAACACAATGGCCCTCACCCCTTCATCAATCGCGAGGTCGGCGAAGGTCGCGATGATGGCCTCGGACAACGCTCGATTGAGAGCGTTATGCGCATCGGGACGATTCAACGTCACCAGTGCAACGCCGGCTTCCTGATGAACTTCGATAACAGACACGGGTGTACCTCAAGGATTAAATGAGGGACCAACGTATCAAACCGGCAGAGTTGAGAACAGCCCTGCCACCGCCGACGCATATCTCGGAGGCTGACCGAAGATCAACGGGAGACGAATAAGGGGGCACTGCCTCGAGCGCGGTAATCGACGGAGGCAGCGCCTGGGTATGTATAGACTGCGCTGAGCAGACGGCCCGCTAACTGAGACTCGCTACCAGGCCGGCTGCATCCGCACTTGATCGGGGATCGTGTTGGCCTCAGTAGGCAACAGGAAAAGCCTCGCAAAGGTCAGTCCGGAGCCCACCATGTAGCCCAGCTTTTTAAGCATCGCCACGGGACCGCGCTGGCCCTCGAGGGCGTCGCGAGCAACCTGCAACGCCCGCATTCGCTCAAGACCCGCCCGGAAGCGGGGATCGTCGGTATTCAACGTTAGCGGGAACACCTGCCGGGAAATTTCCGTGGTGATATCAAACACCGTGTAATCAAACTCGGTTACATCCATGCCGAATGCTTCGTAAAGCTTGGGCCGAGAGTGATCTCTCACATACATGGTGGAATAGACCGCGAGCAGGAAGAAGCGAATCCACAGCTTGTTGAAGCCGCTGAGCAATTTGGGATCCGATCGCATGATCAGTGCGAAGGCCTCGCCGTGGGCAAACTCGTCGTTACACCACTCGAGAAACCATTTGAAAATAGGGTGAAATCGCTTCTCGGGATGGCGCTCGAGGTGCCGATAGATCGTGATATAGCGCGCGTAACCGATCTTCTCGGATAGATAGGTCGCGTAATAAATATATTTGGGCTTGAAGAAGGTGTACTCCTTCTCACGCTTCAACACCCCGAGGTCGACCGCAACACCGAGCTTGTTCAGCGCTTTGTTGATAAAGCCAGCATGTCGGGACTCATCTCTCGCCATGTAACGCATCAGCTTCGAGACGTCGGGGTTACTGACGTTTTTCTCGATCTCCTGGTAGAGCACGCAGCCTGAGTACTCAGCGGTTATAGAGGAGACGAGCAGATCCAGAAACTCCTCCTTGAGTTCAGGGTCTGACTCCAGAATGCTGGGGTCGTACTCGTAGTTCTGCTTGAAGTGGCCTCGATTTTTATCGAGCTCGAAATCTCGCATCATCAGGTCCCACTCGGCGCGAACGGGCTCGATGTCGATATGCTCCATTGCCGCATAATCAGTGCAATAAAACCGGGGCGCCAAAGGTTGTGCCTCCAGCGCCTGCTGTGTGGTCAGATTGACCGCCCCGTCAGATGAGGCCAGTGCTTCACTCATTTCTTCCCCCAACGTGGCCATTTTGACCACCTTCCAAGCGATCTCGCCCGATGTCCAACTTTGTGTCCATGTTTTTTACCACATATCTGTCAATTTTATTTGACTATTGGCCCGGTAGCAAGCAAGGTGGTCTCGGGGGCTCAGCACATATCGATCTTTTGATCGCATTAGAGGCACACACCCCATGTCACAGCTCAACAGCCCCCAACAGGCGCAGGATCCTGACGCCCTCTATCACCTTTGCTATGTCAGCACTGCGGCGGTCGATTTTTCTGACGAGGCATTGGTCGCGCTATTAAGCGAGGCGAGGAGTGCCAATACGGATCGGGATGTGACCGGCTTACTGCTGTATCGGGAGGGTAGCTTCTATCAGGTGCTGGAAGGTAGCGAATCGGCGGTCAAGGCGACGTTTCAAGA
>CAXEVD010000484.1:0-2030 GCA_963999395.1 uncultured Halieaceae bacterium | reverse complement strand
CAGCATCTCGGTCTACAAGACACGTATGCGTCAGGGCGCGGCGCTGGCGAAAAAGATTCTGCGCGAGAGACCCGAGAACGACATCGATGTCGTAATTCCCATTCCCGATACCAGTCGCGTCGCCGGGCAGTCGTTGGCCTACGAATTAGGCGTCAAGTTCCGTGAAGGATTCATGAAAAACCGCTACATCGGGCGCACTTTCATCATGCCGGGGCAAAGTGAGCGGAAAAAATCTGTGAGACAGAAGCTGAACCCTGTGCCGCTGGAATTTCAGGATAAAACCGTCCTGCTTGTTGACGACTCTATCGTGCGGGGCACGACCTGCGGCCAGATTATTCAGATGGCCCGCGAGGCGGGGGCGCGGCAGGTGTACTTCGCGTCTGCGGCGCCACCGGTGCGATTCCCCAACGTGTATGGCATCGATATGCCCGCGGCCAACGAGTTGATTGCTCACGGTAGAACCGTCGAGGAAGTGCGGGGAGAAATCGGTGCCGATTGGCTGGTCTATCAGGATCTTGAAGATCTGATCGAGTGCTCGCGGGAGGGTAACCCCGAAGTCGACGGTTTCGAGTCATCTGTATTTGACGGTCAGTACCTTGCAGGCAACATCGATGATCAGTACTTGCAGTCGATTGAGGCAGCGCGTGCCGACGGCGCCAAGGGCCGAGGCCCTTTCCTAGGCGCCAGTGATGGGGCGGTTGTCGGCCTGCACAACGATAACTGAATCATGACGAAAGAAACTGGCAAGTGGCTTGATGATGCGGGGCCTCGCACCCGTGCTATCCGCTCTGGCATCAGGCGGACGCCGGAAGGTGAGCACGCGGAGCCGATCTTTACCTCCTCCGGCTTCCTCTTTGATTCGCCCGAGGACGCCGCCGCAAAGTTTGCTGGCGAAGTCGATGGGAATGTGTATTCCCGCTACACCAATCCGACTGTCAGGGCTTTTGAGGAGCGACTGGCTGCACTGGAGCAGGGTGACGCGGCAGTCGCGACTGCGTCGGGCATGTCGGCCGTATTGGCGCTGTGCCTGACCCATCTCAAGGCTGGGGATCATGTGCTGTGCTCCCGCGACGTCTTCGGGGCTACGGTGGGCCTGTTCCAGAATACGCTCCAGAAATTCGGTGTTTAGGTGGGCTTTGTTCCCCTCACTGATCCCGATCAGTGGCGTGAGTCGGCCAAGTCGAATACTCGAATGCTCTTCATCGAAACGCCATCGAATCCGCTCAATGCCGTGGCAGATGTCGCTGCGCTGGCCCAGATCAGTCGTGATATTGGCGCCATTCTGGCCGTCGACAATTGCTTCTGCTCACCTGCGCTGCAAACGCCCTTGCTGCTGGGTGCTGACATCGTGACCCACTCTGCGACCAAATATCTGGACGGGCAGGGTAGGGTGTTGGGCGGCGCTCTGGTGGGGTCGGAGGAATTAATTGCGCCGGTCGTGGCGTTTAACCGCTCCTGCGGCCCGACAATGAGTGCGTTTAATGCCTGGGTGATGCTGAAGGGGCTTGAAACACTGGACCTGAGAATGCGTGCGCACTCAGAGAACGCGCAGCGTCTGGCTGAATGGTTGGCTGAGCAGTCTTCTGTGGAAGCCGTTCACTACTGCGGGCTACCACATCATCCCGGTCACGGGTTGGCGGCAAGTCAACAGCAGGGTTTCGGCGGCGTGTTGGCGTTTGAGGTGACGGGTGGCCGTGATGCGGCATGGCAGTTCATCAATGGGACAGAGCTCATGTCACTCACCGCCAATCTGGGTGACGCCAAGACCACCATCGTGCATCCCGCGTCGACAACCCATGGGCGCCTGACAGCCGAGCAACGCGATGCTGCGGGTATATCCGAGGGGTTGGTGCGGATTGCCGTGGGTCTCGAGGATCTCGAGGATCTGCAGTCAGACTGTCTGCGCGGCTTAGAGGCGCTGACGCGCTAGGCTGCCGAGGCCACCTTTAGGTGCCCTTATTCGGCGTCGCGACT
Source organism: uncultured Halieaceae bacterium (assembly GCA_963999395.1). Lineage (GTDB taxonomy): Bacteria > Pseudomonadota > Gammaproteobacteria > Pseudomonadales > Halieaceae > Luminiphilus. Next base: position 56 of record CAXEVD010000484.1, on the reverse strand, counting down.
ACTCCAGTTCCGCGAGATCAGTCAGACTCATGGCGGCGCTCAGGCGACCTCATCAA
>CAXEVD010000483.1:0-2040 GCA_963999395.1 uncultured Halieaceae bacterium | reverse complement strand
CACCCGCACCATCGAACCCACTCCGATCGAGGCACCGGCATCTTTTGGCCAATTTAAAATCACTGTCAATTCGCCTCGAGCCCCATCTAACGAGACGCGATTTAGCCTTCCGAAGCCCTGAATATCAGTGATCAGGATTCCATTATCGTCAGGTCGTAGCTCTAGACGATCAGCATCAACGACCAGCAACGCGTCACCATTGTTCGCAGCTGGGTCAACCAATGCGCAGCGTTCCCACTCCCCCAATACCGTCACAATTCGATCGTCATAAATTGTTCCTTCGAATACTTGAGGCTCGCCGAACAACTCCGCAGCGAATCGCGACACAGGCCTGTCGTAAAGTGCTTGCGGTGTGCCGCTCTCCACAATCAAACCTCGGTCAAGCACCGCGACATGGTCAGCCATCATCAATACCTCAGCTGGATCATGAGTGACGAACAGTCCCACAGTACCTGTGTCCCGAATGATGCGTCTGGCATCATCTCGTAGGGATCTTCTGAGGGGCGCATCTAGATTTGCGAACGGCTCATCAAACAGGAGGACCCTCGGTTCTGGCGCCATAGCTCGAGCCAGCGCAACACGCTGACGTTGCCCCCCGGACAGGCTGTCTGGATTCCGCCCAGCAAAATCAGCCAACCCCACCCGCTTCAACCATTCTGTGACCCGTTTGCGCGCCCCTTTCTTCGGGAGCCCAAAGGCGACATTGTCAGCAACGCTCATATGCGGAAATAGAGCACCTTCTTGGAATACCATACCTATGGGCCTCTCCTCGGGCGACAACATCTTCGTTTGGCTCGCCAAGACCTCGCCGTCAAGAAGAATGCGCCCGTTCTGAACCCTCAGTAAACCGGCCAATAGCCGTAATAAGGTTGTTTTGCCGCAGCCGGAGTGTCCGATCAAGCACGTCACCTCACCTCCGACACTCTGAAGAGAGACATTGTTGAGCACCTGATGCAGACCAAACTGATGCGATACTTTTTCAATTACCAGCACTTGAATACACTAGCCGTAGTTAATATGTCGTAAGCAGTCTATGCATACTGTATCGCAACATTCCAGAGTTCTATTTCTGTTGCCCGCCTGGCTGATGGCCATTGCGATATCAATCCCCGTCGTCGCCACCCTTTTGGCTGTTGCCGAGCCACAAGGTCCGATCTGGGAACATTTGCAAGAAACCGTGCTGCATCAGTATGTGCTGAACTCACTAGCTCTAATGGCGCTAACAGGTGCGATATCACTAGTCCTTGGCGTCGGCACTGGATGGCTGATTGGCGCCTGTGCGTTTAAAGGTCGGGAGACGCTGAGCTGGTTGTTGATGCTGCCGCTAGCTGCACCGGCGTACATCGTGGCCTACGTCTACACTGACCTGCTCGAGGTATCCGGACCTGTACTGACTGCACTTCGCTCTGTGTTGTCCCTCGATGTTGGGGAGCTGCCGTTACCATCGATCCGCACGCTGCCTGGCGCTGCCATATTGCTATCGCTGGTTCTGTATCCCTACATTTACCTACTTAGTCGCAATAGTTTCGCAGGTAGATCTGGCGCCCAGTTTGATGCCGCTCGAGTACTGGGCCACGGACCGTACAGCGCTTTTTTCCGCATCGCTCTGCCCGCCAGCCGCCCAGCTATTCTAGGTGGACTCGCATTGGTCTTGATGGAGACCCTCGCCGACTTTGGTGTGGTGAGCTACTTTTCGGTGCCCACATTTTCTACCGGCATCTTCCGCACTTGGCTTGGGTTGGGTGATGCCGCAGCGGCGCTAAAATTGGCGGCTTTCATGCTGCTCTTTGTGATCATGCTGGTTGCTTTAGAAGAGCGGAATAGACGCGGAACGGCTGACTCGAGCGACCTAACACAGGCCTCTCGGATCAATTTGACAGGCGCAAAAGCTGGGCTTGCTATTGCCGCATGCCTCGTTCCCGTCATGCTTGGATTTGCCATACCTGTGACGACGCTGCTCATCTTCGCATGCGACCACCTACAACAAAATAGCAATACCAATTTCCTTCAACTGATAGTTAACAGCGTGTCTCTTGCACT
>CAXEVD010000482.1:0-2040 GCA_963999395.1 uncultured Halieaceae bacterium | reverse complement strand
CTATCGCTGGCGCATTAGCGAGGCGCCTTTGCAGCGGATAGCGAATCGAGAGAAAAAAATGCCGCGTCGATTCATCTCCAAAGATGGCTTTGGCGTGACCGCCGCGGGACGCTCCTATTTCGAGCCACTGATTGCCGGCGAGGCATACCCAAACTATCAAAAGGGCATGCCGCGCTATACCCGACTCAAAAAAGTGCTCGTTCCCCGGCGATGCAAAGCGTGGTCTGACTAGTCCCGGCTCAAACCCCCAAGATCAGTTGAGGCGCATAAGCCAGACTAGGCGTGACAGGGGTCAATGCCTCGCGGGGTGACCCTCGAAACTGTTGAGGGACTACGACGTAGGGACTGCGACGAAGCGCTCCATCAAATGGTCCATCTGGGGCTCGATCACCTCCAGCATCGCCAGCGGCTCATGCACGTTGCCGCAGGCATCGGGTTCCCCTCGCCATAAGGGCATCAGCAATTCGGGTGCCACCCTCTCCTGATACTTGATAGCCACGGGCCGATAACTAATGTGCCATGGCTCTGGCGCAATCCCTCCACGGTCTTCTTCGTAAGGCTTGAAGAAGCCCTCGGCATCGTCAGCAACCATCAACTCATCCAGCCAGCGCGTCATCTCGAAAAAGGGGCCTGAGGGGCCGTACTCGGAGGGAGACAATAGCGGGCGGTAGTCCGTATCTACCGCCGACGCATCCCAGATATCTAGGTCCGTACCCCAGTGGTGTCGCGATATGCCGGGCAGCGCGGAAAATCGCAAAATCAGATTCAGCCAATCATCATCGGTGTATTGAGTGCGCTCAAGTAATCGGCCCTCTCCGTCGGTGACGGGTCGAGCCCCTGTCCACTTATCATTAATGATGCGCACCTGTCGGTCATAGTCCCGAAAAGCCGAGGCGACGCGGAGCTCAAAACCCCGCTCAGCGGTTCGGCGCCCTAGAGCTTGAAAAGCGCTCGCGGTCTCACGCTCTGCCCGGAGATCGGGCGCAATGGAGACGAGATGCTCCGTGGAGAGGCCAAAGGCAATCAAGGACTGCTGCATAGCTACCGCGTATCCCACCGGTGTACTGATACAGGATAGATCCCGCCCACAGTAATGTCATTCAGCAGCGTATACACCTCCACACCGCTGGCCATTGCTTGTTGCAATGCCGCCGCATAGGCCGGATCGATGTCCTCTGCGGGCGCCACTCGGGTAATACCAGAGTGCAACACGGCGAAGAACAAAGCAGCGCGATGCCCGCGCGCTATCGCAGCCTGTAACTCACCCAGATGCTTGGTGGCCCGCGCGCTTACCGCATCGGGGAAGGCTCCTGCGCCATCACCACAGTGCAAGGTCACGGATTTGACCTCGATATACAGGCCAACGTCTGCCTGAATAAAAAAATCCGCTCTTGAGCCCTCTGCAATTTCGACCTCGCGTCGCAGTTCGGCCCCGGTCGGGAACAGTGACGGAAAATAGCCCAGCCTCAGGGCCTCCTCAACGACATCATTGGCGCGCGACGAATGGATACAAGCAAGCCCCGTCTCTGTCTCCACCAACTCCCAAGTCCAGGCCAGTTTGCGCTTGGGACTATCGTGATAGGACAGCCACACCACCGATTCAGCTGTCTGGCACCCGCTCATCGCGCCGGTATTGGGACAGTGCACACAGACCGGCGTGTCTTCCCCGGGCAGCAGTACATCCGCCAGGAAGCGCTTGTACCGCCTCATCAAGCTCGCGCGCGTTAAGGGTGGAAAATTCATAGTATTTGTCTCGTTATGACACCCACCAGACACGTTGGCACCGACACAAGATGATGCGTGATCGCCAAAATCAGAGGTAGCACCGGCCGGTGAAGTCTGATAGCGTCCCGTGCCCAATTAGTCACGGCATTGACTGCCGGGACATTTAAGAGGAACAACATCACCATGGCCAGTCGAAAATCTGCTGCCAAAAAGGCTCCCACAAAGAAGAAAGCCGCAGCCAAAAAAGCGCCCGCCAAGAAAAAGGCAGCAACTAAAAAAGCACCTGCCAAGAAAAAAGCAGTAGCCAAAAAAGCA
>CAXEVD010000481.1:0-2058 GCA_963999395.1 uncultured Halieaceae bacterium | reverse complement strand
CCCGGCGGTGCAATCAATGCAGGCAAACGCAATTTATGGGTAAAGCACTGGTCATAGTGGAGTCGCCCGCCAAGGCGAAAACCATTAACAAATATCTCGGCAAGGATTTCATTGTGAAGTCCAGCGTGGGGCATATTCGCGATTTGCCCACCTCGGGAAATGCCAAGCCCACGGACCCTAAGGAGCGTGCGGCCCAGGCTGCCATCACTCGCAAGATGGCGCCGGACGAGAAGGCACGCTACCAGGCACGAAAAAAGCGTGAGCAATTGGTTCGACGGATGGGTATTGACCCCGATAACGGCTGGCAAGCCCGCTACGAGATTTTGCCCGGAAAAGAAAAAGTGGTGAGTGAGTTAAAAAAGCTCGCCAAGGACAGCGACGCTATTTACCTCGCTACTGACCTCGATAGAGAGGGCGAGGCGATCGCCTGGCATTTACAGGAAGCGATTGGCGGGGACCCCAGCCGTTATCACCGGGTGGTCTTTAACGAGATCACCGAAAAGGCCATTCAAGATGCCTTCAAGGAGCCCGGAGTGCTGGACGTGGCGCGAGTGCACGCTCAGCAGGCGCGGCGTTTCCTTGATCGGGTAGTGGGCTTCGAAGTAAGCCCGCTGCTGTGGGCCAAGGTGGCGCGCGGCTTATCTGCAGGCCGGGTGCAATCGGTCGCGGTGCGTCTGATTGTGGAGCGGGAGCGGGAGATCCGCGCATTCGTGCCCGAGGAATATTGGGAAGTCCACGCGCTTCTAAAAGCGTGTGATATTGAGCCCGTCAGGTTTATGGTGACCCACCGGGGCGGTGAGAAGTTTGAGCCAAAAAATCAGGCTGAAGCGGAAGCTGCTGTGGATGCCATGCGCGACGCGAGCTTTAGCGTCACCGATCTTGAGTCCCGTAAAACGAGCTCCAAGCCCTCGGCGCCTTTTATCACCTCAACGCTACAGCAGGCGGCGAGTACGCGCATGGGATTCAGCGTCAAGAAGACCATGACGCTTGCGCAGCGTCTCTACGAGGCGGGCTACATCACCTACATGCGAACGGACTCCACCAATCTCAGCGATGAGGCAGTGAGTGCGTGTCGTAATTTGATCAAAAAAGATTTTTCAGCGGAGTATTTGCCCGCTGAGCCCATAAGCTACGGCTCGCGCGAGGGTGCTCAGGAAGCCCACGAAGCGATTCGTCCATCGGACGTCACATTGCGGAGTGGCTTGCTGTCGGGCATGGAGCCCGATGCAGAGCGTCTTTATGACCTGATCTGGCGCCAGTTCGTGGCCTGCCAGATGACCCCTGCCCGCTATCTTTCGACTACCTTGGTAGTTACGGCAGCTGACTGCCGGCTCACTGCCAAGGGTAGGGTAATTGAGTTTGATGGCTTCACTAGGGTGCAGCCGCCTGCCGCCCGTAAGGGGGATGACGCCGTGCTGCCGCCGCTAGCGGTGGGTGATGGTTTAACCGTGACGGAGTTTGATCCCAAACAGCATTTCACCAAGCCACCGGCGCGTTACGGCGAGGCGAGCTTGGTGCGGGAACTGGAAAAGCGCGGGATCGGTCGTCCTTCTACCTACGCCGCAATCATCTCCACCATCCAGGATCGGGGCTACGTCAAACTCGAGAACCGCCGGTTCTACGCCGAGAAAATGGGCGACATTGTGACCGAGCGCCTGCAGGGCAGCTTCAGTGATTTGCTGGACTACGGGTTCACCGCAACCATGGAAGAGCGGCTTGATGAAGTGGCTGAGGGCACACTGTCCTGGACCGATCTACTCAACGAGTTCTATGCAGACTTCAGCGGCAAGCTATCGCAAGCGGCCAATGATGGGCCCGATGGCATGCAGCCCAACGACCCCACGCCGACAGGGATTCCCTGTGACACCTGTGGGCGACCGATGCAGATCCGCACTGCCAGTACGGGCGTGTTTATGGGGTGCTCGGGTTACAGCCTGCCGCCCAAGGAACGCTGTAAGAGCACCGTGAATCTGATCCCGGGAGACGAGGCGATCAGCGTCGATGCCGACGACGAGGCAGAGTCCCGTTTATTGCTCACCAAGCGACGCTGCGGAAAAT
>CAXEVD010000480.1:0-2059 GCA_963999395.1 uncultured Halieaceae bacterium | reverse complement strand
GGCGTGCTGACGCTGGGTGCTGTGGCGCCCGCCGTACCCGAGGCGGTGATGCCTCCCTGGCAGGTGCTGCAACTGGCCGCGCCGGTCACACTCCCGAATGGCACCGTGGTGGAATCTGAAATCGGGCTCTTCCAGCTGATTTACGCCACCACATCGGGTGCTGTATTCGCCTCAATGCTGGCCTACATCGCCGCGCAATACTGTGACGTGCAGCTATATCACTTCTGGAAGCGGCTCACTCGCGGTAAACATCTGTGGCTGAGAAACAACTTCAGCACGCTCCTAAGCCAACTCGTCGATTCCGTCATGGTGGTGACCGTGACTTTCGGTGCCGCTTTTTTGGCGGGCGATATTGCCGTCGCCGCGTTGCTGACTCTGGTTGGCAGCAACTACGCGTTCAAGGCGCTGTGTGCATTGATCGATACCGTGCCGCTGTATTTGTCGGTGCATTGGCTGCGGGGCTACCTGCAGTTAGCGCCCGGCGAATACGCTACCCCTCAGCCTGACGAAGCAGTCCCGACTCCCTGACGAAGGGGATGGTCACGGCGCGGCGCTGCGCCAGACTCAGCTGGTCTAGCTGGTTAATAAAGCTCACAACAGCACGCGGATGCCGCGGCAGTCTCAGCGCGCAATAGCGGGCGACGTCGTCCGAGAGCTCAATCCCCGCCTCTACGCCGCGCAGTGCTAGTAACTCGGCAATGTGCTCCTCGGTAAAACGCGGCATCTGAAAAACCGGCAGGCTGCTCAATCGAGAGCGAAGATCAGGTAATGCCTTTAGCAATTGCTGAGGTGCCTTGTCCGCCGTCACCAGAAGCTGCGCACCCGTTTCTCGTGAAGCATTAAACAGGGCAAACAGTGCCTCCTGCCAACCAGCACGGGACTCCACGCAGTCGATGTCGTCAATCGCTATGAGACGCGCGACCTCGGCATCCGCCAGCACCTGCTCCGGCGCAAAACCGATCAAGTCCCGGAGCGGAATATAGCGAGCATCCAACCCCTCCGCACCGCAACAGGCCTGGAGGATATGGCTCTTGCCCATCCCTGCACCGCCCCATACATAGGCGCTGTGTTCAGGCACCTGGGATATGAGGAGCTGCTCAAGGGCCGCCGTCTCGGGGCGGCTGAGCCAGTTATCCCAGGTTGCGAGATCTTCGCTGCGCATCAGCAGCGGGATTTGGCCGGGTTCTTGGGTCATTAGTAGTTCGATATTACCGGGCTTTGCTCAGGGCGCCCGCCAGGCGAGCAGCAACCCTTCATCGCTGTCCGGATCGCTACTCACCCAGATTAAATCGGTCCGCGAGGCCATCAACCTTGTGAGGATTTCGGCATCACCAACACGTTCTCGGTACGGTACAGAGATCTCGATGGCTTTCTTCCGACCCAAATGTTTTCGAGCAAGGATCTTGATTTCTTCTGAGAGTGGCATGCCATCGTTTGTTGGACGCATCTTCGGATTATCAAAAATCGATTTTCTAAACACCCACATACCTGATTGCGAATCTTTGATTCCATAGCCAAAGAGAAGCCGAGCATTGAATGAAAGAACCCAATTACCGAATCCATGGAGTCCTGACATTGAACCATCTTCAGCCATACTCAAGCGATCACACGTAATGAAGTCAAGATCGTCATCGAGGAGTCGCTTCACCAATTCAGGAATCAACTCAGCAGGATAGGTGCAATCTGCATCCATCGTAACAATGATGTCGTTTGAGGCGACGACGAAACCAGTACGGTAGGCTCTTCCGTATCCTTTTCGAGGTTCAAGATGTACACGAACGTCTTTCTCCAATGCAATTTCTCGAGTGCGGTCGGTTGAGGAACCGTCCACGATCATGATCTCAAGTGATTCACACCATCCTCGTGGAATTGCATCAACGGTTGCACCGAGTGCTTCTTCTTCATTTCGAGTAGGAAGAAGGACTGTGACAGAGACTGGTAAAACCTCGTCCATGGACAGACCAGAGGCGATGAGGGTTTGAATGCATTGCCTATACGGTCAAACGATTATGACCATCGAGCACGCAGACGTCGAAGCGATAGTTTTGCAGCTAAGCGA
>CAXEVD010000479.1:0-2060 GCA_963999395.1 uncultured Halieaceae bacterium | reverse complement strand
GGCAGTTTTTGATCTTGCCGCCGTTGTTATGTCAGGCGCCCCGCGCGCTCGCCCGAACCCGTCCTGATCCCAACCCAAGAGACGGAGCCTGACGACCGGGGGAGTCCGAGATCACCATCGACAGACCCGGTCTATTGGGCGGATTCGAGCGCAGAGACCGGGATCGCCGCGGCCGCGGGCGATGAAGCACGCGGTTGGCCCGCGGCGTGAGCTCGGGCTGCGTACCCTATTTAACGTGCTCGGCCCGCTGACGAACCCTGCAGGGGTAAAGCGCCAGGTGCTCGGCGTGTACGACGCGGCGCTCTGCGAACCCTTGGCCGAGGTGTTGGCCCGGTTAGGCAGTGAGCACGCCTTGGTCCTCCACAGTGACGACGGGCTCGATGAAATCTCCATCGCAGCTCTCACCCGGGGCTTTGAGCTGAGAGCGGGTGACATCTCGCCGATTGAGATTGACCCCGCGGCTTTGGGCCTTGCTCACACCAACTTGGAGGGCTTGAAGGTAGAGACGGCAGCTGATTCCGCAAATTTGATTCGCAGCGCGCTGGCTGGTGATGACGACGCAGTCAGCATCAAGGCGCGCGCCATCATTGCGCTCAATGCAGGCGCCGGAATTTTCGTATCGGGAGTAGTTGACTCCTTGGCCTCAGGTGTCGCTGCTGCCGAGCAAGCCATGGCATCGGGCGCTGCCGCGCAAAAGCTCGAGGCATTTGTTGCCTTCACGCAGGCTTTGGCTCAAGAGCATGTCGGAGCACCTGGCTCATGACCACCAAACTTGCCGCGCCGACGGTGCTGAAAAAGATTTTTGACCGCAAAACCGAAGAGGTTGCTGAGCGCAAGCAGCAGCGGTCGCTCGCGGAGCTCGAACAGCTGGCAGCCGACGCGGATCCTGCGCGGGGTTTTCGCCGAGCGCTCTCTGATCGCGTCGCGCAGGGCCAGCCGGCAGTCATTGCCGAGGTGAAAAAGGCGAGCCCGAGCAAAGGGGTGATTCGCGAGGGGTTTCATCCCGCCGAAATTGCCGCCAGCTATGAAGCGGGGGGTGCGGCCTGTTTATCGGTGCTGACTGACATCGATTTTTTTCAGGGCGCGGATGAGTACCTGCAGGCCGCGCGAGGCGCTTGCTCACTGCCGGTGCTGCGCAAGGACTTCACCTTGGACCCGTATCAGATTTGGGAAGCGAGGGCGCTGGGCGCTGACGCCATCCTGCTGATTGTCGCGTGTCTCGAGTTGCCGCATCTTAAAGATCTTCATGACTGCGCTCTAGAGGCGGGTCTCGATGTATTGGTAGAGGTCCACGACGAGGCCGAACTCGAGGAAGCGCTGACATTGGGGGGGGATCTCATCGGTATCAACAACCGCGACCTCCACACTTTTGAGACCAGTCTCGACACGACCTACCGGTTACTCGAGCACATACCCGTCAAGGTGCAGGTAGTGACCGAGAGCGGATTCAGTTCCGCAGCACAGGTCTTGGAGATGCGCGGGCGTGGGGTGCACACCTTCCTGATTGGCGAAACCTTTATGCGGGCGGAAGACCCGGGCGCTGCACTGGCGACTATGTTCACCGATGACTGATTTGGCAGATTAGTTGGACAGCGGACAAAGTGACCAGTAAACGGATTTTGTGGCGCTCATGTGCGGCCATCACTACGGAGTGGAAGAAGAAGTCGTGACGAGACTGATGCACTGTTAGTTAGCACCGTTTTGGTCAGAGCAGTTGGGAGGATCGACTCTCTCTGTTGAGCAATGTTCCGCTCATGGAGGTGTGCTCACCTGCGCTTGACCGGGTGAAGGTGGTGGGTCACGCCAGCACACTTGCCAGAGCCCTACCGCCCGCAATGGCTCGCCAATACGATGCCGTGGAGTGGCGTAATGAATCATTCGCACTTTTCGGTAGCTAGCTTGGGTGCAAAACAAAACAGTAATTACAGAGGTAAACGCACAATCTGGGTTCATTTCGACACCCCGTGTCTCATGGAGCGTAACATCACGGAAGTCCATGGTTACCCCCAACCTACAGGTGGTCCGCACTTCACGAAGTGATGCAACTGACGCAGTCTTTC
>CAXEVD010000478.1:0-2062 GCA_963999395.1 uncultured Halieaceae bacterium | reverse complement strand
GACTCACCACCCCCAGACCCCTCATCGGACCCGGAGCAGCGTGTCATCCCAGTCCTCTTGACGCGCCGCTTTGCTGCGATCGTCTTTGCCACCGGCAGCCTGTGGTTCATTATCATCGCACTGACCCAGCACCAATCCATTCACTTGGCTAGAGACGTTGGACTCGCAAGGTCCTCTCTACCATCCGTGTTTAGCCTGTTTTTTGGCTGCTCGGTGGTGGGTAAATTCTGCTTTGGGCTGCTGTCTGACCGCTTCGACCTTCATCGAGTCATGGCGAGTGCAATACTGATGCTGGCGATCGCACTGGTTGCGCTTAGCCAGATGGCGGTTGGCGCCAACGCATTACTTTACGGCTATGCCGTGCTCGCGGGGCTCGGGTTCAGCGGCGCTTTTACCTGCATCCAGATTTTGATCGCGGCCCATTACAGCGGACCACTGTATGGACGCATTTTGGCGACGATCGTCTTGATCGACACACTGTGTGGCGCGCTTGGTACGCAGACGATCGCCCGCGTCAGGGAGTGGCAGGGTGACTACACTGACGCCTTCATCGGCATGGCGATACTCGCTGCGGTGAGCGCCATGATGGTGCTTAGCCTAACGCGCACCACGGCGGAGTCAGAATCTCCCACGCATGCGAATTGATGAGCCTCAGGCGTCACTAATAGACAAGACACATCGCTCCTCTGAAAGCAGGTCGGCGACCGCATAATGATCCTTGAAGGACGACTTGTAATCGGTCATAAACGCCACCCCTTCTTCCCGAATACGCCGCCGCTGAAGCGCACTGCAAAAACGGCGCACGTCTTCCTCACTCTCCAGGATCAGGGGCGGCACCTCAGCAGTGGACCCGTCTGCATCCTTCGCAACCATCGTGAAGTAGCAGGTATTCGTATGTTTACTGGCGCCCTCCTGTAAATTCTCGGCGACCACCTTGATCCCCACAACAAGCGATTTTTTACCTACGTAATTGACGGATCCCATCAGGGATACCACCTCGCCCACTTCAACAGGCCGAAGAAACTGCACGTTATCAACTGATACCGTGACGCAGTAATTGCCTGCGTGCTTGCTGGCGCAGACGTAGGCCAGCTTGTCCATCAATGACATCAGCGTGCCGCCGTGCACCTTGCCACCAAAGTTGGTGTAACTCGGCACCATCAGCTCGGTTATCACGCTTCGCGAATACGCAACGGGATGCCCTTTCATAGCTAAACTCCTCGACTCTGCACCCCTATACGCGCCATAAGACGCTGGGGATTAGCCCTCGCCCTTACCACTCTCGCCCACAAACGAGAGGCCTGGAGTTTAGATGGCGCCGCAGCTGACCTCCCAGCACCCGAAATCACCGGATCGCCATTGGACTGAATACCCATGGGGAGTATACTGAGAACCAACCAAAATACCCCCACAGGGTATCTTAACTTCCAATCAGGAGATGACTGAGTGAGAGACGAGACGCAGCAGAAAGCAGATGCCCGCCTGGCGCGCGTAGAGGGCCAGATCAGGGCCGTGCGAAAAATGGTGGCCGAGGACCGCTACTGCATCGACGTGGTACGCCAGGTGCAGGCCGCTCGCTCCGCGCTGAGGAGCCTGGAAACATTGATTATCGATGACCACGTTGACACCTGCGTGCAACACGCCCTCGAAGCCGGCGAGACCGGTGAGCGCAGAGAGAAGGTCACCGAATTGGTTTCCATCCTGACCGGAAAGAAAAAGTGATCACAATGCGGGCCGCATTCCTGCTGACACTGGGATGCCTGACATCCATAGTGACGGTTGCCCGCCCAGTCTCCTATACCGGCGGCTGGACCGTGATCGAAGAATCGGATCGGCAATCGAGCTCGGTTTTAACGCACTACACACCTGCACATCAGTGGTCTGTCGGACCGCGTGTAGAGTTGAATCGAGATGACGATTTTGCCCTGTATTCGGTTCAGCCAACCTGGCTCGCCAAACGCTGGTTCGGTGCTGACTATCAGGGCAACCTCTATTTTTTTGGTGGCGCAGGTATCGCGTCTGGCACCAACGGCAATCTGCTTGATGACCGTTTTGCGGCTTA
>CAXEVD010000477.1:0-2064 GCA_963999395.1 uncultured Halieaceae bacterium | reverse complement strand
CACGGCGGCACTAACAAGGCGGTCGACAAGGCCGGCTGCCACAAATGGCCAGAAACCGCGAAAACGAGAGACAACAGCGCCACGCCGCTACCTATCAACTGCCGTATTCCGGCACCAGGCACCACACCTCTATCCTTGCCCCACGCCAGAATTCTCAACGCGAACGCGGTATAGCCCAACAGATAAAAAAGCCAGTCAAACCAGTGCTGTGTCAGGTAATAAAAGACATTCCACCAATAAACACTGAAGGGGTAAGCCCACAGAAAAATCACGCCGCTGAGATGTAGAAAGCGCCACTGCTCCGCGGAGATACGCCGGCGAAAAAACCCGAACGAGGTTAACGTCATCGCGGCGAGAAATAAGTAACCACTACTGCCCTCAAGCTCGTCACGCAGGAGGTAGATTTCGCCGTAATAATGGGCCGAATGCGAGAAAGATACGATAAAAATAAAGGCGCCCTGCCATGCCATGGCCACCGCAAAACACAGCCCGAGGTAGCGCCGATTCCATAACAACCACCGCGTTAGGCGACTGGGAAATAGTTTGAACAATGCTGAAGTCGCGATCACCAAAAAGATGAAAGGCACTGCCCATCGAACCGAATACTGGATCATCGCCGAGACATCTTGAGGTGATGAAGAGTCTGTCGATCCCAGCCGGAACAACATAAAAGTGGTAATCACCGCGGCTATCACTGCGAACAGCCGCCATCCATTTATCCACACGGGGAGCATATCTTTTACCTTCTCGTGAGGGACAGGCTCCGCCAAGCACCCCATTGTGTCAATGGCGTTAAGCGTTAGACTGATACGCTGAGCACCTAATCACTTCATGGGCGCGACGAATTCACAGTGATGATAAGGGCGGCGGGGTAAAATGAGTAACGTGCAACGGCTGATGGGTTGGTGCGTCGTTATGGTGCCCTGGCTAGTAGTGCTATACCTGCACTTTTGGCTTGTTGAAAGCGAAGCGTGGGCGCCAGAGCAGTCCTACCGTGGGGTCATGTCAGTGCTGTTACTCGCGCTGGGTATGTTGATCAGTTTTTTATTGCATGGCCGCCTCAAAGCAAGGCGCAAATCATGACTGCTCGAGTGCGTTATAAATGTTCAAACCAGATAATGCTGACAGCAATCAATGATGTCGACCACATTTGGCCTAAGCTTGACGAGTGCGAGCAACAATGACAAAGCCATCGGATAAAAAACTGGGCATGCAGCGAGCCATCACGCGCCGAGATTTTGTGCAGGGTGCTGCCGTAGCCACGGGTGCTGCGCTGCAAACGGGAGCGCTGGGGTTGCCCAATATAGCGACTGCCAGCACTTCGGTCGGCGCAACCGTTCAAGGCACGATGGCAGTCGACTACCCCCCGACTAAAACTGGCATGCGCGGCTCCCACCCGGGCGCCTACGAAATTGCGCATGCGCTCGCCCGAGACGGCGCCAAATTTCCTGAGCCCAAGCCGACTGATGAGCACTACGACTTGGTTGTAGTGGGCGCGGGTATTTCAGGACTGGCGGCGGCGCACTACTACCAAAAGCGCTTCGGGCCGAACTCAAAGATATTGCTGCTTGAGAACCACGATGACTTTGGTGGCCACGCCAAGCGCAATGAATTTCATCAGAGCGGTGACATGGTGCTGTCTCTTGGCGGCACACATAATCTGGAGTGGTGGAGCTTTAGCGAGACCGTCAATCAATTCATGGCGGAGCATGGCGTGGATGTCCAAGCCATGCGCAAGCAGATGGACTTCGCCTACGGGCGTGACGCAGCGAATGGCCAAGCAATGTGGTTTGACGAAGATACCTACGGCGTCAATCGCCTCGTCACCCACTTCAGTCTGTCAGCAAAACTCTCTCCGGAAGACATCGATCAGATACCCATCTCAGACGCCGGACGTGAGTCACTCAAGCGCTTCTACGGCAGCGCCCCTCGGCTTGAAGATTGGACTGAGGCCGAGGCTGAAGAACTGCTCTCGAGCATCAGCTACCCCGATTTTCTGCGCCAATATGGCGGCTTAACGGAAGATGCGGTGCAACTCTTCGATAAGGAAGAACATGGATCCTG
>CAXEVD010000476.1:0-2067 GCA_963999395.1 uncultured Halieaceae bacterium | reverse complement strand
TTCTCGCCGTCAATGACTCGTTGCCCGTTCGCACCAGTGAGCCGGTGCACTCTGGCAAGGTCCGTTCCGTTTACTGGCTGTCTGCGGAGGATAGCGCGCGGCTTATTGGGGAGCGTCAGTATCCGGTGGCGCCCGACGCGCAGCTTGCTCTGATGGTCATCAGCGACCGTATTTCGGCGTTTGACTGTATTTGGCACGGGGAGGACGGACTCGCCGGGGTGCCGGGCAAAGGCGCCGCTCTCAATGCCATTTCCCAGTTCTGGTTCACCGAGTTCGACCGCGCGGGGCTGGCCCGTAGCCATATTCTTGAGGTGCCGCATCCCCTGGTTTGGGTGGTGCAGCGAGCCGAACCCGTCTTGATCGAGGCCATCGCCCGCCGCTTTATTACCGGCTCGATGTGGCGCGCCTATGAACGGGGCGTGCGCAAGTTTTGCGGTATAGCGTTATCCGAGGGGCTCCATCGGGACCAGCGGTTGAGTGAAACGCTGGTGACACCGTCCACTAAAGGCGTCATGCGAGGTCTGCCGGGGATCCCGGAGGCTGATGACACCAATGTCTCCCGCGCCCAATTGGAGGCGCATTGGCAGGCCTTCGGTTTTCGCGCCAAAGCCGATGTGGCGCGCTATGAAGTATTACTCCGGGAGGGTGTTGACCTGATCGCCCGACACCTTGCGCCCCTCGATTTGATGCTGGTCGACACCAAATTCGAGTTTGGTTATGCACGGAACGCCGATGGAGAGGAAAGCCTCATTTATATGGACGAGGTCGGCACACCGGATTCTTCAAGGATCTGGGATGCGGTGGCGTATCGCGGCGGCAGTGTGGTCGAAAACAGCAAAGAAGAGTTTCGTCAGGCGCTACTGAGGCATGTGAACGACCCTGAGCTTCTGCTCGACCATCGGCGCTTTGAGGAGCGCAAGCGTTATGCCGCGGAGCATGCGCTCCCCGCAGTCATGCTCCAAACCCTGTCGGAAACTTATCGATCGGTGGCCGAGCGCATCACGGAGCGCCCTTTGGAGGTTCCTGGCCGCCCGCTCGAGAGTATGATGGCGGTGCTGGGAGACGAATTAGGCCTGGCTCGTTAGCCGGACTTTTGAAGAGAGAAGCCATGCCGATTTTTCAATTAACCAAGTCGCTGTCCGTGGCGACGCAGATCACTCCCGAGGATATTCCCAATCTGGTGGCGCAGGGCTTTAGTGTTGTGGTGTGTAACCGCCCGGATGGCGAGGTGCCCGGTCAGACCACGATGGATGAGATTGAAGCGGCCTGTAATGCCGCCGAACTGCTTTTTATTCGTTACCCGGTCGATGCGATGAATTTTCCGGGCCCGGACATTGAGGGCCTCGGCGCCTTGTTTGATGACCCTGATCAGTCGGTGCTGGCCTATTGTCGAACGGGCACCCGTTGCGCCAACTTGTGGGTCACCTCACGGAGCGGTGATGCACAGGCAGCGGCGGTCCAAACCGCACGGGAGATTGGTTTCGATCTGAGTCTGGTCCGCGCCTGAGAGTGCGCAGAAAGAACTGAGAAAGAGCTTAGAAAGAACCCAGAGAAAGCTTCTCTGCTTGCGATTGATCGATGAGAAGTTATCTGGAGCGGCGTCATCGACGCGCTGACGAAGGTGTTGGTCGGTTTGTACGAGGAACCGGAAAGGCCGCCGAACGCCGTCGACTACATCAAGCGGTACATGGGAGCGCCGACGGGCATCGATGTCGATGCCTTGAGGCAGGAGAATGAAGATCTCAAGAAGGAGCGCGAGGAGCTCCGGTCGACGATCGACGAGCTGAACACGCGGCTGACGCAGGGCGCGGAGGAGGAGGACTAGCCGTGTCCGTGCCCCCCCTCAGTTTTGTAACCAATACCCGTTTTCTTAGTAGTAAAGCGCAGCCAGCACGTCGCCCGCGTCGTCGTCCCAGGGCTTGACGCCCTGGCACATGAGCTCCTCGACGTCACCGGGCGAGAAGCCGCAGATTCGGTCGCCGGAGTCGCAGGAACCTTCGGAGTCGTAGTAGTCGTCGGTCCGGGAGTATTCGTCGGTCCGGGAGTATTCGTCGGTCCGGGAGTATT
>CAXEVD010000475.1:0-2070 GCA_963999395.1 uncultured Halieaceae bacterium | reverse complement strand
CTTCTTGACCATATGCACCTAAACCGCCCTACCGAATCCGCAGGGGATTCAGTTAGGTTTCTGAAAATCAACAGCTTAAGCCCTAAGGCGCGCAGACACCACAGCTGCAACCGCTGGAATGGCTGACAAAAGTACCAGAAGCGGCGGGAATAGAGCGCTACCGACCGCCGAGACCGCCAACGGGAATTGCCACACGACCTGCATACCGAGCAGTCCCAGCGTAATGGGCAATGGACTGCCCACCTGCACGCACAAGCGCTGATACGCGTGGTCGCGGTGGGCAATGTGTGGCGGTTTACCCGAGAGGGCTCTAATACAGAGTGTGAATCCCGTATCAACCAGAAACGGCATCATCAAAATCAGCCACGCCAACCCCACTGAGAAATCGGTCAGGAAGGCCATCAGTCCCATCAGTGCCAGTACAAACCCGAGGGGGATCGCACCAGCATCTCCCATAAAGAGTCTCGCTGGGGGCCAATTGAACCAAAGCAATGGTGCCCAGCAGGCAAATAGCGCGGCAGACAGCCATGCCAACTGCTCGTTGGGCACCTCGCCAAAGGTGGCGATTAGTCCCATTCCCACCGCCATGCATAGCGCCTGCGTGGACACCAAACCATCAGCACCATCCATGAAGTTAACCAGATTGATGCACCAGGCCACGGCCACGCCGGCTATCGCCAGCGCGGCGATACTTGCCGACCCCGCTGGTAGCAGGAACCAACTGAGTAGAAGCCCTGCAGCGAGATAACACAGGAAGCGCACGCCGCTGGGTAAACCGCGTCGATCATCCAGCAGACCGATCGCAGTGAGCGCGAGCGTCATGGGGGCGACGACCCGCGCTCCCGGAAGCTCGATGTTGGTGCATACCGCAACCGACAACACCAACATTGGCACGATGCCGCCACTGACTACCGTCGGCGTCGTATGAAGGCTGCGTGAGTTGGGCTGGTCAACCAACCCCCAGTGCGGGGCTACCTGGACAAACGCCCACAGACCGAGACCGACCAACAATGCCATGGCGATGAGCATCATGATGAACGCCCTCGCCAGCTTGCGGCACGGGATTCGAGCGTCACAGAAGGCTGCCAACCTGTGGCAACGGGGGCGTCACCGGTCCAATGATTTGCAATGAGGCTGCGCCAGTGAGTGCCAGCCTCACTACCTTTTTTCCAATCAAGCACTCTGCCTGCGAGACGGCAGAGCCACTGTGGCATCACGCCCCACCTCATCCCCTGAGATAGCGCGCGCGAGATGCGCTCGGCATCGTAGATCACTCCGTCCGTGGCCACGAGGGTGTCCTCGCCAGCCGGTGCCCCTGACGTACCCAGCGCGCAGCTGATCAGCAAGGCCACCAAATCCCCGCGAGCCACCATGCTCCTTTGTCCCACTGAAGGCAGGCGCCAGGGCCACCAACGCAACGCGCGCTTGACTGTTTTGAGATTGGCCGTGAGCTCGATGTCATAGACCAGGCCAGGGCGCACTACCGTCAGCTGGCTGTGACGCTCGGCAAACACCTGGCACAGACGCTGCTCCGCGCGCCACTTGGATGCCGCATAACGCTCCTGAGGCTCGGGGTAATGATCTGCCGAATGCAAAGGCGAGAGCGCCTCGGCGGGCACTACATTCAGCGAGCTCACATAAATAAAGTGTGAAACACCCGCCTTCAGTGCGCGTCGCGCTAGATGAGAAGTAGCCTCGACGTTAATGCACTGGTAGTCGCGCTCGTCGGCCTGGCGATGCGCCAAGCCTGCGCAATGAATGACCGCAGACACGCGGTCAAACACATCCCAGGGCAGATCATCGCCGCTACTCATATCCCAGTGCACCCACTCGCCGGGCGGTAAACCGTTTATCGCATCCTTAGCCCGCGTCAGTGCCCGCGGCGACTGACCCTGCCGTTCAAGCGCCGCGCGAAGCGCGGCGCCCCCTGTTTTGTTGATGAGGCCTTTTTGCTTCGTTTTGCGTTAATTTTGGGGTAACTCTTGGTAGGTAACTCTTTCGGTACAAAATAGTATCTAAAAGGTTTGCAACGAGCGTGAAAACATGCGAGTGCGCGGCTCCAATACGTAG
>CAXEVD010000474.1:0-2073 GCA_963999395.1 uncultured Halieaceae bacterium | reverse complement strand
AGCGCTACTACAACAACTCGATGAAGGCGGTCTGACTGAGGACGAAGTGCCCAGAGACATCCTCACTGTGCTTCTCGCCAATCGCGCCAACCAGGACCTCGATGACGACATGATCCTGCGTGAGGTCGCTTTCTTTATGCAGGCGGGCTCGCACAGTTCAGCCAATGCGCTGACTCACAGCTTTCATGAAATCAATAAGTGGTGCCGACGTCATCCAGAGGACCGCGCCCGACTCCTGACCGATGATCATTTTCTACAGCGCTGCGTTCACGAGAGCTTGCGGTTGCATCCCGCCAGCCCGGTGGCCTGGCGCACCGCGAGCGAAGCCTTTTCGCTGCCCGACGGTACCGATGTCGCCGAGGGCGACAGCGTGGTGATCGACCTGATGTCAGCCAACCTCGAGGCGCCGCTGTTTGGGGAAGATGCCGAGGTGTTTAATCCGCACCGAACGGTGGCGGCACGCATACCGCCCTTTGGGCTGAGTTTCGGTATTGGTATTCACACCTGCTTCGGGCGCGATATTGCCGGCGGCCTGGGCGATGCCAAAACAGAAGGTGAGGCACCCCACCTAGGCACGCTGACTAATTTATTGAAGAATCTGATGCAACACGACGCCCGCCCGGATCCCTCCAATCCGGCCGTGGCGGACGCAGGTACCGAACGGCCCAATTGGGGAAGCTACCCGCTGATGATCGGTCAGCGGACCACCCACGCCGGAGCCGCGATATGACAGATCGAGACCTGACACAGGCCGACACCGTGCGCCTCGCCATTGAGCGCGAAATTTTCGGTGGTCAATTGGCGCCGGGGGACGCCCTCGAAGAGGGCCGCCTCGCCAGTCGATTCGGTGTGTCACGAACCCCAGTCAGGGAAGCCATCACCCAGCTTGCGCAAGCCGGACTGATTACCAAACGTGCGCACAAACGCGCGGTTGTCGCCCAGCTGGATCCGGGCACCATGCTGGAGCTGTTCGAGGCGTTGGCTGAACTTGAGGGGGCCGCCGTTTTCTTAAGCACTTCACGCATGTCCGAAGCTGAGAAGCGTGAACTCAAGGACATTCACGAGGCCGCCGCCAAAAATCTGCGCAGTGACGGCGACCCCAACGAATACGCTGATCTCGGCTTTGCCTTCCACCAGCGACTCGTCCGCGGCTGTCACAACACCGCGTTGATCGACACCACCGAATGGCTCGCATTGCGGGTGCTCCCCTACCGTCGCTTTCAGGCGGTTGCACCGGGTAGGTTGCAGAGAAACCAAACCGATCACGACGCCATTATTTCCGCTATCTTTGCAGGCGACGCGGAAGCCGCCCGAGAGGAAATCCGCCGGCACACGCTAGAGCAAGGGGATGCATTAATGCGCTTTATTGCACTCAACAAAACCTCCCACGCCGACTTCCATCCGAACGGGCTTATCAAGGAGCAGCCACTATGAGTGACGCTTACACCCTGATTCAAAACGGACTCATTATCGATGGGACAGGATCCGACCCCTTCCCCGGCGATGTGCTGATCAGCGGCCAACGCATCGTGGCCGTGGGCGCTGACGCGGGCGCCAAGTGCCCCGCCGATGCGACGGTGGAAAAAATCGATGCATCCGGGTGTCGCGTGATGCCGGGCATGATCGACAGCCACTGTCACATCAGTTTTGATCACCCCAACAGCAACGATGAGCTTTTCTTTCACCGCCGCTATGGCCTGGCCGCACTCGTCGCCGGGGTGAATGCACAAAAGGTGCTGCGGGCAGGCTTCACCAGCTTCTTCGATGCCGACTGCGTATTTGATGTGGGAGTAGATCTCCGCGATGCGATCGAGGGCGGCGTCATTGAAGGGCCTAGAATGACCACCGGCGGCAACGTTCTGATCAACTGCATCGGCGGCACGGCTGCGCGACTACTGCCTGACGAAGGCACCCGGGGCTATGCGCGGATTGTGCACACGCCCGATGAGATCGTTAAAGAGATCCACAAGCAGATCAAAATGGGGGTCGACTGGATCAAGGTCCACGTCAGTGGGCTGCCGATCCGGCCCGGCAAGGAAGGGGGCGAAATCTCCACCTGGACGCTGGACGAAC
>CAXEVD010000473.1:0-2074 GCA_963999395.1 uncultured Halieaceae bacterium | reverse complement strand
TTTTGAGGTGTTGGATTCCCGAGGGAACCCGACCGTCATGGCTGAGGTCACATTGGATGACGACAGTGTCGGCAGTGCTTGCGCACCCTCAGGTGCCAGCACTGGTACCCGCGAGGCTTTGGAGCTGCGAGATGGCGACGCATCGCGCTATCTCGGCAAGGGCGTGCTGACGGCGGTAGGGCATGCGAACGGTCCCATTCGCGAACTGCTGGTGGGCCACGATGCTCTCGACCAAGCCGGCGTAGATCAGCGCATGATTGAGGCGGACGGGACAGACAACAAGGCGCAGTTTGGTGCCAATGCCATTCTGGCTGTTTCGCTGGCGACTGCTAAAGCCGCGGCGCTGTCAGCCAGAAAGCCGCTTTATCAGCACATTGCCGAGCTCTCGGGGTGCACGGCCATGTCTCTGCCTGTGCCCATGATGAATATCCTGAACGGGGGAGAGCACGCCGATAACAATGTGGATATTCAGGAGTTCATGATTCAGCCCGTGTCGGCAGGGAGCTTCGCCGAGGCACTGCGGGTGGGCGCCGAAATTTTTCATCATCTGAAAAAAGTGCTCTCCGGCAGAGGACTCGCCACGGCGGTCGGGGACGAAGGCGGCTTTGCGCCCGATCTGCCCTCTAATGCTGCGGCACTGGAAGTGATTGGCGAGGCAGTCGCCAACGCGGGTTACGTGCTGGGCGATGACATCACGCTGGCTTTGGATTGTGCCGCTTCGGAGTTCTACAGGGACGGCCGTTACCATCTGCAGGGCGACGGCGCTGACTATGACAGTTCAGGCTTTGCCGATTACCTGGCTGCGTTGACGGCTGAGCATCCCATCGTCTCGATCGAGGACGGATTGGATGAGTCGGACTGGGCTGGCTGGGCAGTGCTGACAGAAAAATTGGGGGATCGCATTCAGCTGGTCGGGGACGACCTGTTTGTCACCAATACCGAGATTCTCAAGCGCGGGATTGACGAGGGCATCGCCAATTCGATCTTGATTAAATTCAACCAGATCGGTTCGCTGACGGAGACACAGGAGGCGATTGCCATGGCCAAGGCCGCGGGCTACACGGCGGTCATCTCGCATCGCTCCGGTGAGACCGAGGACGCCACTATTGCCGATCTGGCTGTCGGGACCGGGGCCGGTCAGATCAAGACCGGCTCGCTGTGCCGCTCTGACCGGGTGGCCAAATATAACCGGCTACTGCGGATCGAAGCTGAGCTCGGCCTCACCGCGCCGTATCCCGGCCGGGATATCCTCTCGAGGGGCTGATGCGCTGGCTCATAGGCGGGCTATTGGGTCTTCTTTTGCTGCTGCAGTATCGCCTGTGGTTTGCAGAGGGCGGTCTCGCTGAAGCTAACCGGCTGCAGGTGCAGCTCGAGGAAGCCGAGGCAGAAAACGCCGAGCTGACGGCGCGTAATGCGGAACTCACGCAGGAGGTCATCGCCTTGCAGGGTGGCATAGAAGCGGTCGAGAAGAACGCGCGCGAGAACCTTGGCCTCATCAAAGAAGGTGAGGTCTATTATCAATTTGTCGAGGAGCCGAAGGCGCCGTGAACAGCATCTGGGCAGTGGTGCCGGCGGCTGGGTCGGGGCGTCGCCTTGGTGGCGAGGTTCCCAAGCAATATCGCGAAATCGCCGGTGCGCCGCTGATGGAGCACACCCTGCGGGCATTGTTGGAGAGTCCCGATATTCGCGGCATTGTGGTGGCGCTCGATCCCTCTGACCGGCGCGCCGATGCGATTGACAGCCTGGCGGACGTGCGCGTGCAAACCACACCCGGTGGCGCCGAGCGCGCGGATTCCGTTATGGCGGGATTGGAGTTATTGGCGACTGAAGGAGCAGAGGAGGATTGGGTGCTGGTTCACGACGCCGCGCGGCCCTGCCTGCCACTTGAATCTCTCATCGCGTTAATTGAGCGGGCGCGGCGGTCGGGAGAGGGGGTGATCCTCGCCGAGCCGGTTGCAGACACCCTGAAGCAGGTCGGTGAGGATGGACAGATCTCGGGCACCGTCGATCGCCAATCGCTCTGGCGGGCACAGACGCCGCAATTGTTTCCTTTGTTCGCCTTGCGTGCGGCGCT
>CAXEVD010000472.1:0-2075 GCA_963999395.1 uncultured Halieaceae bacterium | reverse complement strand
GGACTCGTGACCGACCACAAAGAGCAACCCCTCTCCGCCACCACCTTCGAACCCGCGCCAGCCAAAACAGCATCGGTTGACTCGGCGTCAGAGGGGGGACAACCGCGAGTGGTGGTGATCGCGCTCGCTGCTGCCACGGTATTACTGATCTTCGTTTTTTTTATCCTGCCGAAACTGGTGACGCCTGATGAGGTCACACCCAGCCTGACTGACACGGAGCAGGCCGCACGCTCTGGCAACATCGTTGCATCAGGTAGCGTAGCCAACGACACGGGCAATGAACGCAGTCCCTTCGCCGAAGCGCAGGAAAGCGCGCTCAGACGCGATGCGCAAGAAGTGCTGCAGTCACTGCTGACGCTGCAGGAATCGCTGGCGGAACGCGGCGCAGCTAAATGGGGAGAACCCACTTATGGAGAGGCTTTGGGTCATGCGGCTGCGGGCGATACCGCCTACCGGGAGCGCGACTTTACCGGAGCCACCGCCGAGTACCAGCTGGCCCTAGAGCAGCTGCTCGAGCTTGAGGCCAGCCTGCCCGAGCGCATTGAGGCACTCCATGACACGCTGGTCTCAGCGATCGAGAGTGGTGACGTGCTCGCCGCGCAGGCGCGCTTTAGCGAGCTGGCCGAAATGGCACCCGCCGACATCCGGCTGATTGCGCTGGAGGATCGACTTGCCGCACTGCCCGCGGTGATCGCCGCATTGGATACCGCCGCCGAGAGAGAAGCGTCTGGCAATCTCGGCGCCGCAGTGGAGGCGGCCACTGATGCCATGCGAGCGGACCCCGCCCACCAGCGCGCGGCCGCCCGCCGGAATGAGTTGCGCACCGCGCTGACCCGGCAGCAATTTACCA
Organism: uncultured Halieaceae bacterium; assembly: GCA_963999395.1. GTDB lineage: Bacteria > Pseudomonadota > Gammaproteobacteria > Pseudomonadales > Halieaceae > Luminiphilus. The sequence continues at coordinate 1,225 of CAXEVD010000472.1, read as the reverse complement.
ACGCCATGACCGCAGGCTACGGCGCCATGGGGGCGAAGGCCTTCGACAGCGCAGAGCAGCAATTTCGCAGCGCTGCGACGCTGATACCCGGCGCGCCGGAGCCCGGTGCCGCCCTGATTGACCTTGAGCAGGCCCGCACCCAGAACACCTTGCTCGGCTTGCGTGAGCAAGGCACGCAAGCCGAGCGTGAGGAGCGCTGGGCCGACGCGGTGGGTCTGTATCAGCAGGCGCTTGAGATCGACGCGCTAATGCTCTTTGCCACCGAAGGGGTGGCCCGCGCCGAGCCGCGGGCTGACCTGGACACGCGACTGGAGACCATGCCAAAGGAGCGCGACCGCCTGATCGATGCACGGATCATGCGCCTTGCACAAGAAACACTGGCCGAGGCAGAAGCGATTGCGGACCCTGGCCCGCGTTTGCAAGCCCAAATTGCCGCGGCGCGCGATACCCTCGCCTATGCCAGTACCCCGGTGGCGGTGACCATGACCTCTGATGGACTCACCGACATCACCTTGTTGCGCGTCAGGCGGCTGGGCACGCTGACAGAACAAGCCCTGTCGCTGCGGCCCGGCGTTTACACCGCCGTGGGCATCCGCAATGGATACCGTGACGTGCGGATCAAATTCGAGGTGAGGCCTGACCAAGCGAACACGGTCGCAGTACGCTGTGTCGAGACGATTTGAGCGGGCGCCATGACCGAACGCGACTCTGACACCGGTACACCTGATACCCTGAAACCTGACGCGTTTTCGCCTGCGACGCCCTCGCAGGGCGGTGAGCAGTTGGCGGCAACCGCCTTCAAACCGCTGAGTCAGTCATCCCAGCAAAAAAAGCGCGTCAGTGTGACCCAGATCGCTCTGGGCGCTGCCGGGGTGCTGATCGCTGCGCTGCTGTTTTTTCTCTTCACCGCCCGCTCCCTCACCCTGAATATTGATGCCGAGGCGGAACCCGACTTCTCATTGAGCGGACTGAACTGGTCCTTCGGTGAACGGCTTTTAGTGCGACCGGGAGACTACAACCTCTCGATTACCGCTGAGGGTTATCACCCCTACGAGCAGACCATCACGGTGGGCGATGCCGACACCCAACAGCTCGATATTCGCCTCGCGCCCCTTCCCAGTACTGTGACCATCACCACCCAACCCTCCGCCGGCGAAATCATCCTGGATGAGTTGTCTCTGGGATCTGCGCCACTGATGGATCTGACACTCGAGGCCGGCGCTTA
>CAXEVD010000471.1:0-2098 GCA_963999395.1 uncultured Halieaceae bacterium | reverse complement strand
CGCTGCCCGTTATCGACCGCCGACGGTTTCAGCCAGTATCCGGCCCGACAGATAGGCTGCCTCGACACGCGGCCCGATCAGCGTGAGCTCGTCAAAGCGGGGGGCGCGGCTGAGCAGACTTTCCCACGGATTCAACCTGATGCTGGCCTCTGGTAGCGAGATAGCCGCGCCCGTCTCACTATCCAGCACCACGAAATCAGTCAAATCCAGGCGCGGCGAAAATCCCTCCATAGCACCACTGATCTGCCTGATGCGAATGTCAACCGAAAAACGCTGGGACAGGAGTTGCTCTATATCCTGCTGCACCCGCGGCAACGCTCCGAGCAACATACGACCACCGCTGACATAGATGGCGAGACTCACCAGTGCCATCACCATCAACGGCCAGACGGTTCGCCCCAGATTTTTGGGTATCACGCTAACCATGGCGGACCGGCACCCCCGCCTCGATCAACAGCGCCCGGGTTTCGCACAAGGGCAGCCCGACCACCGCACTGTAACTGCCTTTGATTTGACTCACGAAGGCCCCCGCATAGCCCTGTATGGCGTAAGCACCGGCCTTGTCCCACGGCTCATCGGTCAACAGGTACTGCTCAATCGCAGCCTCCGAGAGCTCGGTAAAGAGCACCGACGTGGTGCAGGTCACCGTCTCGATACTATCGCCATAGGCCGCAGCGACCGCTGTGTGCACTTCGTGGGTATTTCCGGATAGCCTGCGGAGCATCGCCGCGGCATCCTGACGGTCGCGGGGCTTACCCAATATCTCGTGACCCATGGCCACAGTCGTATCGGAACCCAGGCTCACCCATTGGTCCGCGACACCCGCCTTGGCCTTTTCTCTGGCAAGCCTCGCAACGTAATCAGCCGGGCTTTCCGCTGTCCGGGGGCTTTCGTCAATATCGGGCGCCGAGGACTCGAAGTCAGAAACGAGCAAAGAGAGCAACTCCCGCCTTCGCGGGCTTGATGATGCGAGCAGCAGCCGCATCAGTACACCTCGTAGTAGCGTCTGGAGTGACGAAGTACTGTGCGAATGGGCACCCAAAGAAGCATGGAACAGATCATGCCAGCCACTCCGGCCCACGGTACCGCTGGGACATCGATGCCGTTTCTCAGCCACTGCTCGATCCCGGCGCTCAGCAACATCAACACCAGTATTGCTAGCGACTGCTGCAACAGATCAAACTGGCGAATGCGTTGATAGTTGTAGAGCAACAGCAGTGTGGCCAACATGAGTCCGGGAGAAGAAAGACCCAGTGGCGCGCCCTCAATCAGGTCCTGTGCGACACCCACCGTGAAAGCGGTCGCCACCCCCACCCTATGCGGCAAGGCCAATACCCAATAAAACAGGGCTAAAGCCGCCACATCAGGTCGAAAGCTGCGCCAATCCATAGGAAGCGGCAGCAATGTGAACAGCAGGGCCGCTGCGAGCGAGACGTAGATCACCCAGACCGCGTGCGCGCGCGTCACGGAGCAGCCGCCGCTTCGAACTGGGAGGATTGCGCCACCACCAAGACGTGACGGCCTCGATCCAGGGCCGATGCAGGCGCTGCGCTAACCACTGCAAAAGCGTCGCCTGCCGCGGTTTCAACGTTAGTCACTCTCGCCACCGGGTAGCCATGAGGAAAACGGCCACCGAGACCGGAAGTCACCAATAAATCCCCAACTCTGATGTCAGTGGTCGCAGCGAGATGCCGAATCACCAGCCGATCGATATCTCCGCTACCTTCTGCAATCGCTCGTAATCCTGATCGGTTCACCTCCACGGGCAACGCGTGGGCACTGTCAGTTATGAGTAACGCTCGACTGTTATTTTCGTCGACCAGCATAATCTGACCGATCAAACCCTCAGCGCCCAGCACCGGCTGTCCCTCTTCGACCCCGTCCGCTGCTCCCTTGTCCAGCATGACCAAATGTCTGGCGGGATCTGGTGACACCGAGCTGATCTGAGCTGCGATGAGTTCATCCTTAATATCCCGAGCCGAATTCAGCAACGCCTTGTAGCGAGCATTCTCCGACAGCAGGGAGGCCAGTCTTTGTGACTTTCCCTTCAACACCCTGTTCTCTTGCTGCAGCCTCAGCACCTCATCCTGTAATGCAT
>CAXEVD010000470.1:0-2106 GCA_963999395.1 uncultured Halieaceae bacterium | reverse complement strand
TGAGAGGCTAATGTGAGTGGTTATATCAGAGGGGCTGTTATGAGCTAGGGAAGCCCAGATTTTTGTTTTGGTGCCCGGGGCCGGACTTGAACCGGCACGGCCGCAATGGCCGGGGGATTTTAAGTCCCCTGTGTCTACCAATTTCACCACCCGGGCAGAAAGCGAAGTGCAGCGGGCGCGCAGGATACCACGCGGAACAGCAATCCAAAGCCCCGAAACGCCCTTCTCAACAACTTGATTCTCGTCACACGCGCCAGATCCTTTTTCTGTACCATCGCAAACAAAGACAGTACAGCAGGGGGCATCGCTTGGCTTCACCAAGAGGTGAATTTCGGTCTAGACTAGGCTTCATTCTGGCGGCAGCGGGTTCAGCGGTCGGCCTAGGCAATATTTGGGGCTTTCCGACCCAGGCTGCCAGCAACGGCGGCGCTGCCTTCTTAATCACTTACCTTTTATTGGCCTTTGTGCTGGCCTATCCCGCACTGATGGCCGAGCTCCTGATCGGGCGCCACACCCACCGCAATATGGTGATGGCACTGGGGTCCCTCCCCAAACGCAGCGCGCTAGCAAGCTTGGGGCGTCTTACCGGTATCGGCGGGCTCATGACGGCCAGCATGATTCTCAGCTTCTACGCCATTGTTGCTGGGTGGATGCTGGGCTTCGCTGCCTCATACCCCCTCAGCGCTGCCGGCATGACAGCCACCGGTGACTGGTTAGTCGCATTCGGCTCCACCAGGAATCTGACTCTGATGCTCGGCTTCATGGCGCTGACCATGGCGGTCGTACTCGGAGGCGTTGAAGATGGCATTGAGCGGTGGTCGCGGCGCTTGATGCCGCTCCTCATCGCCACGCTGATTGCTCTCGCGCTTTACGTCCTCACGCTGGAGGGCGCGCTCACGGGCTTGGCAGTCTATCTACTGCCCGACTTCGAAAAAGTGCTTTCCGGTGACTTACTCATTGACGCGCTGGGTAGCGCGTTTTTCTCACTGTCTTTGGGCGTCGGCACCATGCTGATTTACGGCTCCTATCTCAGCGACAATGAAAATGTACCGAGTGTTGGAGCGCAGGTGGCCCTTTTGGATGTCGGCATCGCAGTGTTGGCAGGGTTTTTGATCCTGCCCGCCATGTACGTGGCCGATGCGCGAGGGGTCGCGATTTTCAATGACGCTGGCGGGTTAATCTCGGAAGACACGCTGATCTTCACGGTATTACCGGCCCTATTCGAGACGATGGAGGGCGCCGGCATCTGGTTGGCAACCGTTTTCTTTGCGTTGATGAGTATTGCCGGCGTCACCTCTTCGATCTCCATGCTCGAGGTCCCGGTGGCCTATCTCATCGAGCGCCATCAGCTCAGTCGCCGCCGCGCGACTATGCTCGCTGGAGGCGTCATCGCGGGCTTCAGTGCGCTCATCGTCCTGAACTTCTGCACCTTGTTCGGCTGGGTGATCACCGTTTCTACTCGCTATAGCCAGCCCGCACTGGGGATACTGATCTGTATTTTCGCCGGCTGGCTGTGGCAGCGCGACTCATTGCTACAGGAGCTTAAGAAGAACGACGCCGATGCCGAGCAGCGCCTGTTCTGGAAGATCTGGCCGCTCTATGTGAAATGGCTGTGCCCCGTTATTATTGGCGTGATCCTCGCGCAGTCGGCACTCTGATTTTCATGGCCCGTTTTCTTCTTGTTTTTTGTGGTGTGCTCGGCGGCCTGTTTGCCATCAAGATGCTTAAGCCCTTGCAAGAGGCGGCCATTCAACCTTTCACGGGGCTATTGGCGGCGCTTAGCACCGTCATCACCTTGCCCTTTGATGACACGGTCATTGCCCAAGGGCGCATCCTGCGAGATGCGACCACCGGCTTTGCGGTATCGATCGAGGCAGGTTGCAACGGCGTCTAGGCGATCGTTTTAATAGCCGGCGCGGTGGCCTTCCCCGCGCGGCGCGGAGAATCGTGGGTCTTCGAGCCGCACGACGCCGAGGGGCGGTCGAGCGAACTCACGCGGCCGCGCTGGGTCGTGCTCGCATTGTGCATCGATCTCGAGGAACGACTGCGGCACGACGCCGCTCTGTATCGGAGACGGCCTACGCGCCTGACGCTCACGATACGGCA
>CAXEVD010000469.1:0-2112 GCA_963999395.1 uncultured Halieaceae bacterium | reverse complement strand
TGCCCCGACCACATCTCCGCCAAAGGTGTGTCCTGCGACACCCCGATACCACCGTGCATCTGAATTGCGTCATCGATGACTTTGAGCGCCATGTTAGGCACCACCGTCTTGATCATCGAGATCCAGATACGGGCTTCCTTGGGCGCCGTGCGATCCATCATCCACGCCGTCTTCAGCGTGAGTAACCGGGCCTGCTCAATATTCATGCGGGCATCGGCGATGATGTCGATGTTGCCACCCAGCTTGTAGAGAGGTCGGCCAAACGCTTCCCGCTCGGTCGCGCGCTCGCAGAGCAACTCAAGCGCTTTTTCTGCTGAACCGATGGAACGCATGCAATGGTGAATCCGGCCAGGCCCGAGACGGCCCTGCGAGATTTCGAAGCCGCGGCCGGGCCCGAGGATAATGTTGTCCTTGGGCACCCGCACATTCTCGAGCTTGACGCGCATGTGTCCATGCGGCGCATCCAACATATTGAATACCTTGAGCGGTCGGACAATATTTACCCCCGGGGTATCCATCGGCACGAGGATTTGCGACTGCTGAAGATGCTTGGGGGCCTCGGGATCGGTTTTGACCATGCAGATCATGACCTTGCAGCGGGGATCACCAGCGCCAGACGTCCAGTGCTTCTCGCCGTTAATGACCCACTCGTCTCCCTCGAGGATGGCCGAGGTGCAGATGTTGGTTGCATCGGATGAGGCGACCGCCGGCTCGGTCATGCCGAAGCAGGAGCGGATCTCACCTGCGAGCAGAGGTTCCAACCACTGCTTTTTCTGGGCCTCACTGCCGTATTTATGCAGTACTTCCATGTTGCCGGTATCCGGCGCAGAGCAATTAAAGACCTCGGCAGCCAAGCGCGACTTGCCCATCTCCTCGGCCAGGTAGGCGTATTCCACGGTATTCAGACCGGAGCCCTCCTCCCCGGTCAAAAAGAAGTTCCACAAGCCCGCTTCCCGGGCTTGGGTTTTCAAAGATTTCAGAATCTCCGTCTGACGGTCAGTCAGGACAAACGGATCGTCAACCTCGATCTCGGCGACGAACTCGTGCTCGACAGGCATGACCTGCTCGTTAATGAAGCTTCGGACCCGCTCAAGTAGCGGCGCCACCTTATCTGAAATACCCAAATCCATGACGGTTACCTCAAGCGCGGGCCTGATGGGCCCGCCGGTTCACTCAAAAGGAGCCTGGCGGACTGCCAGAGCTGGCCGCCTCTACGAGAACAAAGTAATGACATAGCCTATGCCATTAAATCCAGAAGCCCGCGCCACCATGGTTTCATCGGTGCCCTAGGCAGGCGGCCGACATTAGCGCATGGGCCTGCGCCGGACAAGACAAGTCACCATGTCCAGCGCCGATAACGGCTATTGTCTGTTGCGATACCAGAGTGCCTGACACCTAGAGATTAACGGGGTGCTCCGCGGCAACAAGCCGACGATCCCCGTCTTCAAAACGACCTAGCTTCCTCGGAGAGCAGCTAGGCTGGCACCGGTAACATCAGGGATTCTTTGACCTGCTCCATCACCACGTAGCTTGAAGAATCCAGCACCCCGGGTAAGGTCAGTAAGGTCTCTCCGAGCAGAACTCGGTAGGCATTCATGTCGGCAACGCGCGCCTTCAGCAGGTAGTCAAAATTACCCGACACCAGGTAGCACTCCTGTACCTCGGGTAAGTCCACAGCGGCCGAGGTGAACGCCTCAAAGATATCCTGTGATGCCCTGTTCAAACTGATCTGTACAAACACCACCAGCCCTCTGTCCAAGGCATCCGGATTCAGCACCGCCTGATAGTGCTGTATGACGCCCTCCCGCTCGAGTCTCCTGACTCGCTCTTTACAGGGCGTGGCACTTAAGCCCACCTTACGAGCGAGCTCCGTGTGCGGCATCGAGACCGGGACCACCTCTGCGCCGTGGCCGGCCAGCGCCTCATCGACCGCCGCCGCCCATTCGTCTCGCGGCAGATCGCTCCCCAGCCAGACGCCGCGCGCGCCCCAGGCCTGTTCACTGAACCCGGAAATCTTGAGGATCAGGTTGCGATCCTTTTGCGAAAGCTCCTTGAGCTGCTCCCAGTTCGTAAGGTCAAGCCCGGGGTAGGCCGCGTGCGGCGGCAACGGCG
>CAXEVD010000468.1:0-2125 GCA_963999395.1 uncultured Halieaceae bacterium | reverse complement strand
GCGATTGCAATCGAGTTTAGCGATCAATTTGAGCAAAAATAGTGTCGCACCAAGCAACATGTCGCCCAAAGCGACAGCACTGATGGCTGGGATCTGACGAGCCTAGAGGAAGGCATCCCCTCCATTGGGGCTTAAACACTGGCCTCTGAAGTGCCCAGCCGCGTCACTCGCCAGGAATAGATAGGCCCCCACAATGTCCTCGACCTCCGCAATCCGGCCCGCGGGGATGTTTTGACGAATACCCTCCAATATATCGTCGGGCACGTCAGCTAAAATCGGGGTCATGGTCGCGCCCGGCGCCACACAATTAGCGGTGATCGGGCGATCGCCAATCTCCAGCGCCAGGGTGCGCGTGAAGGAGAGAATCGCGCCTTTCGCCGCGGTGTAGTGAGAGAAACCTGGCGCGCCGATGTAAGCGAGCTGCGAGGCCGTATTGATAATGCGACCGCTATTTTGCGCATACATTATCTTCAATGCAGAACGTGTGCAGAGAAATGTGCCGCGCAGGTGCACACCCATCAATCGGTCGAAGTCTTCGACCTCAAGCGTCTCAACCGGGCTGGAATGGGCGATTCCCGCGTTATTCACGAGGATATCCAGAGGTCCTGATCCCAAAGCTGAAAACATCGCCAACACATCAGACTCACTGCTGACATCGGCCTGTATCGTCTGAGCCGCCCCACCCGACTCCGAAATGCTCGTCACCACTGCCTCTGCAGATTCGGCTGTGGCTTCGTCCGGATGGTTTACCCAGACCGTCGCGCCATTGGCGGCCAATGCGCTTGCCACCGCCGCACCAATACCCGAGCTCGCACCGGTCACCAATGCCGTCTTGCCGCTGAGACTCACTTCCATCGAGTTGCTGGCCATCATCTGCTCTCCTTCAGGCTTTGGCTAACATTGCTAGCGAGTAAACTTCATGCGCTCCCATGCGCGCGAGATGCTTGCTGGAGTAGCGACGCTTCTCAGGCGTCGCACCGTTTGGAACTACCAGGTCACTCCACCGGCCAGGGTACCGGCCGCCAGCACCAGACGGGACCATTCGATCGTGCCCCAAATACCGCAGCGGGCGTAGGGGTCGCCATCTAACCATGCCTTGGCTTGCTCGAGGTCATCGGTGCGATACACCAGCATGCTGCCAACGATTTTTTCGCCCGCTGCATCCTTTAGCGGCCCCGCCATGGCAATGTGGTCCACGATTGCCTCGATATGGGCCAAATGCCCCGCCATGTGCTCCTCACGCAGATCGTCGACGTCATCGCCATCACGGTCCGTGCACTTGACCAGCCAAAGATTCTCCCGAGTCATGTCACGCTCCTGTCTTAATTGAGTGTTACGTAGCGCTCTGAGCGCCAAACTCCCACCATAACGAGCTTTCCAGCGCCGAGCCAGTGGCCCAGGCTACATTACAGCTAACCTGAAATGTCCGTACCAATCTCGCGTCCAAGCCTTTATTATTTTCGGCACAACAAAAAGGGAGAGGCCGCAATGATCTTGGACATGGGGAATCGCTTCGGCGCCGGGGCTGTCGTTTTGGCATTGGCATTCTTAGTAGGCTGCCAGACTGAAGAGGAAACCACCTCTGCCGCCGCGGATGCCTCAGCTGAAGCCGAGCCGGCCACGTTGGGTTCAATGGACGAGCAGTACGCCTGGGTCGGCGATCTGGGGGACCGGGATGCACTGCCGGGCAAACCGCTCTACATCGAGCACTGTGCCGGCTGTCACGAAGCACAGGTCTACAAGGCGCCCCACACTACTTGGCTTGAACTCATGTCTCCGCAGGTGCTGTATAGATCGATCACCGAGGGCATCATGCAATCTCAAGCTGCGCATCTCTCTGACGGAGACAAGCAGCACATCGTCGAGTACATCACGCAGATGCGGCTCGGTGATCCCGACGCCGGTCCCGAGGTGGCTTGGTGTGACGCTTCGGCAAGCATCTTCACCTCTCTTGACGAAAGTCAGCTGACAGGCTGGGGCCATGATACCCGTCGCTACGTCTCGTCTGAGGCCGCTGGCTTCGACCGGTCACAAATTGCTGATCTTGAGTTGAAGTGGGGCTTCGGCTTCCCCGCCTCCACCCGCGCCCGATCGCAACCGAATATCGCCATGGGGGCTGTGTTCG
>CAXEVD010000467.1:0-2125 GCA_963999395.1 uncultured Halieaceae bacterium | reverse complement strand
TTTGATGCCACCGAAGCCCTGGCGATGCCGGGTGTGGTCAAAGTGAAAGCGATCAGGGCTGGTGTGGTGGTGTTGGCGGATAGCTACTGGCGGGCGCAGAAGGCACGCGCCAAACTCGAGATCGAATGGGACCGCGGTGTGAACGACGGCGTCTCCAGTGAGCAGTTCTATGCGGATTATCGTGCTTTGGCTGATACCCCCGGCCTGCTGGCAGAGGATATCGGCGATGCCATCGGCGCGCTCGATGCGGCGGAGGCGAGCGGGAGCGTGGTCGAGGCGACCTACGAGATGCCGCTACTGGCTCATGCCACTTTGGAGCCCATGAACTGCATTGCTCAGGTTGAAGGCGACACCTGCACGATCTGGAGCGGCACCCAGTACCAGTCCAACGACCAAGAGGTGATATCGCGGTCTCTGGGAATCCCCCAGCAGAACGTCACCATCCACCGACCGCTCATGGGTGGCAGCTTCGGGCGCCGCTCGAGTAAAACCGCGGATTACACCGTTGAGGCGGTAGAAGCGGCCATGGGTGAGTCGGTACCGGTGCAGATCATTTGGTCGCGGGAAGAAGACATTCGTAGCGGCCATTACCGGCCGTTGTTTGTGCACAAGCTCCGCGGCAGCGTGGACGAGTCCGGTATGCCCGAGGCCTGGCATCAGGTGGCAGTGGGTCAGTCGCTTATGCAGGGCACCAAGCATGACCCCACTTATATGGTGCGGGGTATCGATATCTATTCGCTGGATGGTTGTCTACAGGAGCCGTTTGGGGTGTTCCCCTATGGAACGTCCTATCAGATCCCGAATCACCGGGTTGAGAGCCACAACGCGCCCAAGAAGGGCATTGTTCCCCAGGAGTGGCGATCGGTTGGCCACACCCATACGGGTATTGCCTATGAGTGTTTTCTGGATGAGCTGGCGCACAAAGGGAGCATCGACCCCATGGAGCTCCGGTTGCGTCTGACCAAGGATCACGCGCGCATGAACCGTGTATTGAGCGTATTGAAAGAAAAATGTGATTGGGACAAGCCGTTGGCACCGGGTCGCGGACGTGGTGTGGCATCGCGGATCTACAACATTTCGCCGGTCGCTCAGGCAGTCGAGGTGACGGTTGCCGAGAACGGTGATTTCACCGTTGATCGCGTTGTCTGCGTGGTGGACTGTGGGTTCGCGGTGAATCCGCTCGGTATCGAGGGCCAGGTGGAGGGCGGTCTGGCTTATGGACTGGGAGGCGTGGCCTTCGGCAACATCGACATCGTCAATGGTGAAGTGCAGCAGAGTAACTTCCATGACTATCCGGTGATGCGTCTACCACAAATGCCGAAGGTGGAGGTGCATATCTTGCCCAGCGATGAGCCGCCTACCGGGATCGGCGAGCAGGCGACAACACCGATTGCACCGGCCGTCGCCAATGCCTTATTCAATGCGACAGGGCGGCGCGTGCGCCGCTTCCCGCTGTTGAGTCAGGGTTTTAATCTGGTCTGAGGTTGCGATGGTGCTGGAGCACATGGTGTGGCTCACCCCTAAAGCGGGGGTGAGTGATGATAAAATGGAAGAGATCCTGGCGTCGATTCGCGCGCTCACTCATATCCCGAGTGTTCTGGCGATTTCGGCGGGACAAAACATCACGGACCGCGCCAATGGCGCGACCCATGGGGTGCTCGTCACACTGGAGCAGGCAGCCGATCTACCGGCGTATCTGAACCACCCCGATCATCAAGCGGTCGGTGTGGTATTGCGCGAGCACTGCGAGGTGCTCGCGCTGGACTACGAGCGTTAACGCGCGCTGACGGAACCCGACGCTTTGGGCGCAAACACGAGCAGGGCATTGCCCGCTTCATGGTTATATAGCCCGTATCCTGAATTGATCACCATATGGCCCGCGCCCAGCGCTGGCCCGGACCCGCTCATGCCGCCACCTTGCGCGATGACACCGTTAGTGCCGGTCACCGGTGTGGTGGTGTTGTAAGACCAGATGATCTCGCCGCTGTCGCGGTCGTAGATGCGGATAATGCCGTCTAGGTGGCCCGCGATGACTGCACCATCGGTGGCCGTAATGGCGGCAGACACGCCGGGGTCGCAGAACGGCCGGCCCTCGCCGCAAACGTTCTCCTGCACGTGGCTCCAC
>CAXEVD010000466.1:0-2126 GCA_963999395.1 uncultured Halieaceae bacterium | reverse complement strand
CGAGCACGATATCGGTACCGCGGCCCGCCATATTGGTGGCAATGGTGACCACACCTGGGCGTCCGGCCTGGGCGATGATTTCCGCCTCCTGCTCGTGGTACTTGGCGTTCAATACTTTGTGATCAATCTTCTGCTTTTCGAACGCCTGGGAGAGCTCTTCGGAGGTCTCGACAGAGGCAGTACCGACCAATACGGGTGCGCCAGTGTCGATACAAGCGCGAACATCCTCGATGATGGCTTCAAACTTTTCTTCGCGGGTCAAATACACCAGATCATTCAGGTCATCCCGACACATGGGCACATTAGTCGGGATCACCACACAGTCCAGACCGTAGATCTGGCGGAATTCAAAGGCCTCGGTATCGGCGGTCCCGGTCATACCGGCCAGCTTTTCGTAAATGCGAAAGAAGTTCTGAAAGGTGGTCGAGGCCAGAGTCTGGCTCTCGCTCTGTATTTTCACCCCCTCTTTAGCCTCAATGGCTTGATGCAGACCTTCTGATAAGCGCCGGCCCGGCATGGTCCGACCCGTATGCTCATCGATCAGCACCACCTGACCTTCCTGAACAATGTATTCCACATCGCGCTGGAACAGGACATGGGCACGCAGGCCCGAGTGCACGTGGTGCAACAGCCCCAGGTTGGTCGCGGCGTAGAGAGAGTCGTCTTCTTGCAGAAGGCTAGCCTCGATCAGCATGCCCTCCACCTTCTCGTGGCCGCTCTCGGTCAATTCGATGCTGCGCTGCTTCTCATCGACCGTGAAGTCGCCTTCCTGCTCTTCGACCTCGGGGGTGAGCTTGGGAATCAGTCGATTGATGGCCTTGTAGAGCTCGGAGCTGTCCTCCACTGCACCCGAGATGATAAGGGGCGTGCGCGCCTCGTCGATCAGGATGGAGTCGACCTCATCGACAATCGCAAACGCCAGCTTCCCCTGGCTCTTGTCGGCCATGCTGAAGGCCATGTTGTCGCGCAGATAGTCAAAGCCAAACTCATTGTTCGTGCCGTACACCACGTCGCAGCCATAGGCCGCTTTTTTTTCCTCGGCACTCTGCCCAGACCGCACCACGCCCACGGTCAGGCCCAGAAATTCGTACAGCGGCCCCATCCAGGCGGCATCCCGACCGGCGAGATAGTCATTCACGGTGACCAGATGAACGCTGTGATCGGGTAGCGCATTGAGATAAGCCGGCAGCGTGGCAACCAGTGTCTTGCCCTCGCCGGTGCGCATCTCGGCGATCTTGCCATCGTGGAGGGTCATGCCGCCGATCAACTGCACGTCGAAGTGCCGCATACCCAGGGCACGCGAACCCGCCTCGCGCACCACGGCAAAGGCCTCGAAAAGAAGTTGATCGAGTTTCTCGCCCTCACTCAGGCGCGAGCGGAACTCGTCGGTTTTGGCGCGCAGTGCGTTGTCGTCCAGGGCCTGCATCGCTTCTTCAAGCGCGTTGATGCGGGCGACGACTTTGCCCATTCGTTTCAGCTCCCGATCGTTACGGGTGCCAAATATTTTTTTCACGGTAGAAATCAGCATGGAAAGCTCACTGTTGCGTCACAAAGGAATCCGGATTGGGTGGCGCGAACGCGCCGGGATTCACCTGTCAGCGATGGGTGCGACGCACGTAGCTGGCGGGGTCGACCGCGCGGCCGTTTTTGAAGACTTCAAAATGCACGTGGGGACCGGTTGAACGGCCTGAACTTCCCATCAGAGCGATGACATCGCCCCGTCGCACCAGGTCGCCCACGTCGACCAGATTTTCCTGATTGTGGGCGTAGCGGGTGCTGAGGCCATCCCCGTGGGAGACCTCGACCATGGTGCCGTAACCTGACTTGTAGCCGCTCCAACTCACCACGCCACTGGCAACAGCGAGAATATCGGAGCCCTCGCGGCCCGCGAAATCGGCGCCATCGTGCCAGGCGCGCTCACCCGAGATAGGGTCAATGCGGCTGCCGTAGGGGGACGACTGCCAACCCGAGCGAATCGGCCGACCTGCCGGCGTTGCCTCCGCTCTGAGCTGCTCCGTCGAGAGCAACCCGGCGAGGACATCAAACTGCACCTCGCGTCGCGCGAATAGCGCGTCGAGTGCCGTAAATTGGGAATCCACCTCTGCCACGCCCGGTGGCGGTGCATT
>CAXEVD010000465.1:0-2126 GCA_963999395.1 uncultured Halieaceae bacterium | reverse complement strand
GCGGTCTGGCCAAACTCGTCCTCAACCACAGCCAGATGCGCCTGCTCGCGAATAAAGCGATCAAGTAGCCGATAAACAACCATTTCCTCCGGCACGCGCACTACCGGCTGCGCGTAACCTGCGATCGCATCACTCGCACCCCCTTCCCGCTCGGCCTCAAACAAGCCCACACGCATCACCATACCCGTCACGTTATCGGTGGAGTCGCGGAAGATCGGGATGCGCGTGAATTGGCGAGTGGCTTCCAGGCCAAGGGCTTCAGAGACGGTCGTGGTCTCGTCCAGCATGTGCACCACTGTGCGCGGCGTGAGAATCTCGCTGGTCAGGGTATCGCTCAGTCTGAGCAGGTTCACCAGATACTCGTTTTCCTGCGCCTTGAGCGCGCCGTCTTTGCGCCCCAGAGACGCCAGCGCCAGAATTTCTTCGCGGGTGATTTCGTCCTTGTGGCTTTTACCCAGCAGTTGCGTCAGGCGCGTCGATACCCATACCAACGGATACACCAACCGCACCAGCCAACGGATAGTAAACGCCGCCGGCACTGCCAGCTGTCGCCAGTAGGTCGCCCCAAGCGTCTTCGGGATGATCTCGGAGAAATACAGAATCGCCAGGGTCAGCAAGACCGCAATCAGGGTCTCTGCTTCAGGGCCAAAGACACGCAGCGCCTGCGCGCCGACACCCGCTGCTCCCATAGTGTGAGCGAAGGTGTTGAGGATAAGAATGCTTGAAAGCGATTCATCCAAACGGTCTTTCACGGACTGGATTGCCTTCCCCGACTTGGGGCGCTCCAGGGTCAGCTGTTCTAAATAGCTTGGCGTGATGGATAGCAGCACCGCCTCCAGCACAGAGCACAGGAATGAGACCCCGATTGCGATCGCCAGATAAACGAGGAGCAATGTCACTCGGCATTCCCGAATGCGGTCAGGCGCGGATCCACCTCGCACCAGCGCGGCGCGCTGCCACCGAAGTAAGCGATCTGCGGCGTGAATTGGGTAGCGTCATCGAAGGTCATGGCATTCACCGAGGCCACACCGAGTTCATCAGACTGCACCATGATCTGCGTGCCGCAGGTGCCACAAAAGTTGCGGGTCACCTCGCGGCCCGAGCCTGGATCATAGGTATAGGGGGTCAGAGTTCCTCGCAATAATCGAAAGTCGGAGGGCGCTACCGCATAGGAGGCCCAGTGGGAGCTCCCGCCCACCACCTGACAATCGGTGCAGTAACACAACCCCTGCATCTGAGATTCGGTCAGCAACTCGTACTGCACGGCTTTGCAAAAACAGGCACCAGAAATCATTCCGACTTACCGCTCCTTTTATTGGGCTTTCGTTATTGGTTCAGCACACGCTGGTGCACTGGATAACCCTTTACAGGGTACTAGACGCCGAACAATACGCCATGCATCACGCGACCGGGCCACAGCGTGAACACGCCGGTCACCAGAAGTGCGAGGATATAGAGCAGCACCATCCAGATCTTGTGCAGGCGGTAATTGCCCTGACGGGCGCAGTAAACCGCCATCACCAGTGAGAACAGGGTCCAAATGCTGAGCACGTGAATCGGGCTGAACGCACCCCACAGCTTCAGTTCGCTAATGAAAAAAGATGAGATAGCCACATAGGTCATCAGGCCGACCCAGGCCCAGCCCAGGGCGCGGTGTCGCGCCGTGCCTTTGGCAGATGCTAATTGCGCGCCACCCAACACCACCCCGGCCATAGCTGCCAGCGCATGGCTGGGAATCGGCATGACCTGACTGAGCAAAAGCTCCATTTGGCGAGATCTGTTCTAAATCAAGTCTGCGTGGGCGGTTCGCTCTCTTCAGACTCGCTCGGCGCCTCGGGGCGCTGAGACACCATCCAGCGGTTGATGAGAATCATGCAGCCCGTCACAACGACCACAAACCCCAAGGTAATCAGCATAAAAAGCATGGTGTCAGCCTCGAGTGCGGGTCAGCCACATCCACTGCGCCAACACGCCCACGATAAATGCCGCCAAAAATGCCAGGTGAAAGCTCTGCACCAGCGGTGCGTCCAGCGAGTCGACGAAAGGGTCACCCACCGGCAGGCGCCTCAGAAAATCGGTAATCGCCGGAATCATGTGAAAGAGCACAGTGGCGGAATAAGCCCCGG
>CAXEVD010000464.1:0-2133 GCA_963999395.1 uncultured Halieaceae bacterium | reverse complement strand
GGAACGCACATGTCCGCCGCCAGCAAAGCTCTTGAAGAGGTCCGCCAGCTCGTCGCCGCCGATGACCGCCGCGATTTCGAATTCGCCGAACGCGGCTTCATCGCCACACGAAAGGACCCGGTGATCCCGCGCGACGCAGGCGACGGCCCCGCCTTCGACCTCACCTCCTATGACTATCTCGAGGACGACAAGACCGACGAGACCGTGAACCCGAGCCTGCGCCGCCAGGCAAAGATCCTGACCAAGCACGGGCTCTTCAAGGTGATGGACGGCATCTATCAGGTGCGCGGCTTCTGCGTCTCGACGGTGACCTTCATCGATGCGGGAGAGGGCTGGATCGTGGTCGATCCGCTGACGAGTGTCGAGGCGGCGCGCGCGGCCTTCAGGGCGGCGGTCGACGCGTTGCCGGAGCCGCCGGCGCCCGAAGCCGACGGTGAAGAGGACCCACGGTACTTCGACCTTCCATTGACCATTGAAGTTGATGAGGAAGTCGTTCCTGGAAATCTCATCGTAGAGCAAAAGTCGCAAGCGGAGCGTGTACGAGCAGGTCAAACCGTTCCGTTCGAATACCGAATTGATAATTTGAATAACGTCGAAGTTGATGTGGTCATTTCTGTGAAAGCTCCAGACGGTTGGGACGCTACATTGGATGATGGTGAAATCATCTCTTTCACGCTCGATTCCTTCTCTTCGAGAGATTTTACGATGCAAATTACTGCACCGGAGAAACTCAAAAGTGGTGAGATGGTTGAATTTGAGGATGGGTCAAAGGGAATGGCCTTAAACTTAGAAATTGATAATGTTGGTATCGTTATTTTTGGCGATGATCGGTCAATTCGTGAAGGTGATGTGGTTCGTCGCACAGCATCCATTGTGGACACGCCAATCGGCAAAGGCCTACTAGGCCGCGTTGTTGACGCGCTTGGCAACCCAATTGACGGCGGTGGGGCGCTGCGCCTTGATCACAGCTGGCCATTAATGGGACGCGAAATTAACCCACTGAGCCGCAAGCGGGTGGACAAGCCGCTTGACGTTGGTGTGCGTGCCATCAACGCACTTTTGACTGTAGGCAAAGGTCAGCGGATCGGTATCATCGCTGGATCGGGGGTTGGCAAATCCGTGCTTCTCGGCATGATGACTCGCTTTACCGATGCCGACATCACCATCGTGGGTCTGGTTGGCGAGCGGGGTCGTGAGGTCAAGGAGTTTATCGAGCAGATCCTCGGTGAAAAGGGTATGGCCCGCTCTGTGGTGGTCGCCTCACCGGCCGATGACGCCCCCTTGATGCGTTTACGTGCGGCGATGTATTGCACGCGGATCGCCGAGTACTTCCGTGATCAGGGCAAGAACGTATTGCTGCTGATGGATTCGCTGACGCGCTTTGCCCAGGCCCAGCGCGAGATCGCCCTGGCCATTGGTGAGCCGCCGGCAACCAAGGGCTATCCGCCGTCGGTGTTTGCCAAGTTGCCGCAATTGGTCGAGCGCGCTGGTAATGCCGAGCAGGGCGGCGGTTCTATTACCGCGTTTTACACGGTGCTGTCCGAAGGTGACGATCAGCAGGACCCTATCGCCGACGCATCGCGCGCAATCCTGGACGGGCACGTGGTGCTGTCTCGGCGCCTGGCCGAAGAAGGGCACTATCCGGCAATCGACATCGAAGCCTCAATCAGTCGGGCGATGCCGCAGATTGTCTCGCCAGAGCAGCTGCAAAAGGCGCAGCTGTTCAAGCAGCTCTACGCCCGCTATCAGCAAAGCCGCGACCTGATCAGCGTGGGTGCCTATGCCGCCGGCTCCGACCCCCTGACCGACAAGGCGATGGAAAAGATGCCGGCGATGCAGGCCTTCCTGCGTCAGGGGTTACAGGTCAGCGTTAATTTGGCCGACAGCCAGAGCGGTCTTGAGCAGACGCTGAGCAATGAGTGAAAGCCGCATTCGTCGTCTGGCGCCGGTGGTGGATATGGCGTTGGAGGAGGAGCGCAAGGCCGCGGCCATGCTGGGGCAGTGTCAGCAGCAGCTTGACGATGCCAGTGCGCGCCTGCGCGATCTGGAGTATTACAGCAGCGAATACGCCAAAGGCTGGGCGCAGCGCGGTGCCCAGGGGGTCGGGCGTGACTGGCTGATGAACTATCAGCG
>CAXEVD010000463.1:0-2138 GCA_963999395.1 uncultured Halieaceae bacterium | reverse complement strand
CAGGGACAGACATAATTGCCATGCTCGAGCAGCGTGAAACCGCCGAAGCACTTCACGACTTTTGTGAGCACCTGTTTGACCGAATAGGTATCGAGCAGGAGTATCTAGACGAAAACCTGTCTCTCATCAGACCAACTGAAAACCTGGCAACCGGACAGCTACCGGGGCTCTCAGAGGATGGCGTCACAGCCACGTATCACCGCCCCACTGCACTGAGCCGTGACGACGTCATGTTTATGACGTGGGAACATCCCATCGTTATGGAGTCTATGGTGGCACTTCTGGGCAGCGACATCGGCAAGGCCAGCATCGGGACCTTCAAACACCGAGGCATCCCTGCCGGCACCATCTTGCTCGAGAGCGTCCATCGGGTGGACTGCCTGGCCCCGCTTTATCTCACCACAGGCCATTTCCTGAATTCACAGCCGATGAGAACCCTGCTCACTCAAGGAGGGAAGGCCGTCGGAGACAAGCTGTCGTCGATGTTTTTGACCGAAGCGCTACAGAGCGTTCCCAGCGCTACGAGCGCGAGCGCCCTCACCAAGCTGCGGCCGGTGCTGGAGAAGTTACTACCCACCTTGGAGCAGATCGCGGCAGACGAGGTCAGTAGACGTAGCCGGGAGGCGGTCGATGCAGCAAATCGTTTCTATGAAGAGGAATTGAGCCGCCTCAGCTACCTGCAGTCCTTAAACCCTGCGATAAGAGACGAAGAATTGTTTGAGCTAAAAGCGTCCAGGGAGGCCTGCCAGTTCGCACTGTCGCAAGCCAAGCCTGCGCTGGAGGGCCTCCGGGTCTGTATCGCGGTTTAAAGTGCCACCGGCTGCTCTCCGCGTGTCAGGGGCGATACCAGATCGGCGAGGTGTAAGCACGCTCCTGAATCGTGTCCGGCCTGCGCGTATCGATGTCTTCATCTCCCAGCGCCAGCTTGTCGAGCAGCGAATGCCGTGCGGTTGGGATCTGTAACACGCGCGCATAATAGAAAGCAGACTGCGCTGGGTCGAATTCGGGGTCTTGCCATACAACGGTGAGGCGCGGTGAACCGATGCTATTGGCGGTCAATCCGGTCTTCAGGTCCACACTCGACCCCACCGCCGCCAGCGAACCATCAGGCAGCAGACGCTCTTCGCCACTCCAAGCCGCGTCATAAACCCGCTCCTGTGCCTCTCCGGTCGCGTCAATCCATCCTTTGACCACCTGAATACGATCCAGATAGCCGCTTTTGAGATCAGCCTGAGCCTCAATCGCTATGGTAAAGCGATCATCCGCGCCAGCCCCCATAATCTCGCCACCCATGGGCACGGCCTCTCTCTGAATGCTGTCGGGAAAACCCGGCGTCTCCAGTACCGCAGCAGGTAGGTTCAGCCCACCGTAGGTGCGCACCGCCATACGAGGCCCGCTGGTGGCATACACCTCTCTCCGGCGCATCGCCGCAACAATCGCCTCGCGGGTATTTTCGGTTGCCCAGACGGCCGCCAGACCTGACGCACTCATGCCCCACCCAAAGGTACCCCGTGCGTCATCCGACCAACCGCCGTCCTTTCTGGCTGGAATCGAGTCCGTCGCCATTTTGCCATGGAAATTGTCCTCCTCGGCAGAGGGCAGCGCGGTGTGTGCATCGGTCGATCCGATGACACCGAATTGATAAGGGTTCACGCCAAAGTCTGACTCCAGTTCTAGGCCGGTTCTGAGCGCGCTTCGAATGTAGTCACCAGGCTGCGGCACATAGTCTGTCCATTCACGCTGGATGTAATACGGATAGGTTTCAAAATCGGCAAAGGGGTCATCGGGAGATAGCACGGGATGCGTCTCGGAATCACCCTTGATCTGAGTGATCTCAACAACCGGCTCCCAGTAACGCCGTGTTTCCGCGTAATCCTGATTGATATCGTTGCCCCGGATGTCTCTGGTATCAAACATCGACCCCTTCGAAATATTGGAGTTATGGGGTATCGCAATGAAGTTGCCGCCTGTGGCGTTACTGGTCTCCTCTAGCCAGGCCCACAAATCGCTGGGAAAAGAGCTGTCGTCAAAACCGAATGGCGCAAAGGTCTGCGCTTGTTCAGCGTCAATATCGGCCATCACAATGCGGTGCAGATTGGCGCCACACTTGGTGGACACACCGGCGGTGGGGCTGTCGA
>CAXEVD010000462.1:0-2138 GCA_963999395.1 uncultured Halieaceae bacterium | reverse complement strand
CGCCTGGGCGGCCTATTGAAATAGTCTCCGTTCTTGCCGGGCTTACGGAGAATTTTTCTCTTAACCATGTCCATAGGTGTGGGCATCCTTGTGCATGTGGTCCGGGTGTTCGAATTCCAGTGTCGAATGACGGATGTTGAATTCCTGCGCCAGAGCCTGTTTTATCCTGTACTTGATGTTCTCAAGCTGACCCCATGCACTTTCCTCGATAATCACATGGGCCTCCAGCGAGGCATCGTGTTCGCCCATCTGCCAAAAATGCACGTGATGAAGATCGATAACGCCTTCGATGTTGGACAGGGCAACAATGACGGCATCGGTATCGATATCCACCGGGCTGCCCAGCATGAGGGTTCTGATAGTACCCCCGATTTCTGTCAGACCCAGGTAGAGAATGTAGCCCGCGATGCCGATGGTGATGGCAGGATCAACCCAGCGCATGTCGTAGAGCAAAATAAGAGTCCCGCCAATGACCACGGCGACCGACGCGAGCGCATCCGACAGATTGTGAAGAAACAGTGCACGGATATTGACGCTGTCTTTCTGCATCGAATAGGTGAGCAACGCTGTCAATGCATCCACGACCAGGGCGATACCACCAAGCCAGACGACCCACCAGCCCTTTACCTCTGGAGGATCGATTATCCGCATGCCACCTTCGTAAACCAGGTAGATCCCGATAATGATCAAGGTAGTGTAGTTGATGAGGGCTGCAACGATTTCAATGCGTCCGTAACCAAAGGTCATCTTTGCGTCAGCCGGGCGGCGCGCAATTTTTTGCGCCGCGAACGCGATGACGAGTGATGCCATGTCTGAAAAATTATGCAAGGCGTCCGCGATAAGGGCGAGACTACCGGCAAAGATACCTCCCCCAATCTGAGCCAGGGTCAGGATCCCGTTCGCCCAGATGGCGATAGCAACGCGTTTGTCCTTGGTCTCGGGGGGTATATGCACATGGTCGTGACTCATTGGGTTAACCTAGTTGGTGGCTATTTATAAAGAGGCATCTGCTGTATTCAGCTTACTCTGTGCCTGGTCGCCTGTACCTTGGCGACTTTGTGGATTTTGGGCCATTGGCTACTCATCCATTTTGACAGTTTTCAGGAGTTCCGCAAGGCTGTCTTCGGCCGCTTTTTTGTTCGGGAATGGCCCGATATTTTGACCTTCACGGGTTAAAAAATACCAGTCACTGTTAATGGCGTGGATGCGATGGGTTCGAAAGTGTGGAGCTTCCTTCGGGTCATCTTTTCGTTGCTTGGGTGAATCGTTCATAGTCTTTCCAGGATATAAACCGCAATAAAAGAACGTTGAAAAAATCGTGGGGAGATTCCCCCCCCACGATGGAGTGTTGGTTAACTATCAGTGTCGTGCTTAGTGTCACCTGTGGGCGTGGAGTTACTGGCACTTCTGCCATGCAACAGCGCATAGAGCACAGGGAGTACAAACAACGTCAACAGGGTGGACGAGATAATCCCGCCGATCACCACGGTCGCCAGAGGACGCTGTACTTCGGCACCGGTGCCGGTATTGAGTGCCATGGGTACAAAGCCGAGGCTTGCTACCAGGGCGGTCATCAATACCGGCCGTAAGCGGATCAGGGCGCCTTCGACAATGGCCTTCATCAGGTCACCCTGCTCGTGCCACAGATCGCGGATAAAGGCGATCATCACCAAGCCGTTTAACACCGCCACCCCGGAGAGGGCGATAAAGCCAACACCCGCCGAGATCGACAGGGGCATGTCTCGCAGCCACAGGGACAGAACCCCGCCGGTGAGGGCCAGTGGCACGCCGGTGAAGATGATCAAGGCATCTTTGAGGGAGCCGAAGGCCATCACCAAGAGTGCGAGGATGATGGCGAGGGTCACGGGCACCACGATGGCAAGCCGCTGACTGGCGGACTGCAGTTGCTCGAAGGTCCCGCCGTAATCCAGCCAGTATCCGGCGGGTAGGTCCACGTCGTCCGCAATGCGCGCCTGTGCTTCCTCGACAAATCCGCCCAGGTCGCGGTCCCGCACGTTGGCGGTGACCACCACCCGACGCTTGCCGTTTTCCCGGCTGATCTGGTTGGGCGCCGGAGCCAGCTCCAGCTCGGCCACTTCCGACAGGGGCACATAGCCACCGTCCGGCAGGGGGACAGG
>CAXEVD010000461.1:0-2150 GCA_963999395.1 uncultured Halieaceae bacterium | reverse complement strand
AGTTGATGGGCCTGAAGTATGTGGTGCTGACCTCGGTAAATCGCGACGATCTCCCCGATGGGGGAGCGAGTCATTACGCCGAGGTGGTGCGAGCCACCAAAGCGCTGAATTCGGAGACCGCGGTCGAGGCCCTGACACCTGACTTCCTAGGTGATCGGTCTGCGGTGGAGACGCTGCTCGACTCAGGGATTGAGGTCTTTGCGCAGAATGTCGAGACGGTGGAGCGACTGACCCATCCGGTACGTGACCCCCGTGCGGGCTACCAGCAGACATTGGATGTGCTTGCGATGGGGAAGGCTTATCGACCCGATGTGGTGACCAAGACCTCCCTGATGCTGGGTCTGGGTGAGCGTGATGATGAAATTCAGGCCTGCATGGACGATCTTCGGCAGCACAATATCGATGTGCTGACTCTGGGGCAGTATTTGCAACCGACCCAGAACCATCTGCCCGTTGAGCGCTTTGTGACCCCCGACGAGTTCGAACATTACCGCGAGTGGGGCCTAGAGCGCGGGTTCCTCGAAGTCGTCTCAGGCGTGTTCGTCCGTTCCAGCTACCGCGCGGAGCGGGTGCTTGAGCACAACAATGTTGGCCTCGGGCTGAGCTGAGATGTCGGCGCCGGGTCGCCCACAGGTGTTGTATCTCGCCGCTGTCGATCGACTGACCGGCACCGCCATCGCCACTGCGAGAGCTGGCCGCTGCCAACAATAACGTTTATCTTCACAGCGGCGCGACAGCAATTGCGCGAATTGGGCTGCCGCGCCGTGATTGAGCCGCTGATGTTCGAGCAGCATGTGGATACCAAGCTGGTCAATGCCATGTCTCAGGGGTCGCCTGTCATCACGACCCAGGAAGGGATGCGGCGCGCACACGCCGAGCTGGGCGAGGCCGTGCTGGCCACCGCAGGTCCGGAGCAGATGTCCATGACCGTGCATCAGCTCATGAATGACGAGTCCTTGTGGCAATTGCACGCCAGTGCCGCAACCCGGACCGCAGCGTTACAATTGGCGGGCTTCGAGGTGGCGTCCGATCTGCGCCGCGCTTTGTTACGCGTATCAGAGGAGTGGTGAGTGGATGAACATAGCGATCAAGCGCCCTGGCGATGACCATGGCCTTTAATCATGTGGGCCTACTCGGGCGCCGTGAGCACCCCGGCGTCGAGGAAATCGTGTCCGGGCTCCTCAATCTGCTTGAAGACCGCGGGCTGCAGGTCACGATTGAGGATCGCTTGGCGACCCTGTCCCACTTTGAAAAGCGGGAAATGGAGTCCCGCGACCAGATCGGCGCCATGGTGGATCTGGCCATTGTCATCGGCGGGGACGGCAGTCTGCTGAGTGCGGCGCGGACGCTGGTAAAGCACGATACACCGGTGATCGGGGTTAATCGCGGACGCCTTGGGTTCCTGACCGATGTCAGCCCCGACGAACTGATTGACCAGGTCAGCGCGGTACTCGACGGTGACTTCATCAGCGAGCAGCGGTTTCTGTTGGATACGGAGGTCTGGCGGGGCGAGCAGGTGATTGGCCGCGGCGAGGCCTTGAATGACATCGTGGTGAACTCCGGTGCCTCGGCGCAGATGATTGAATTTGAGCTCAGTATCGATGGCGAGTTTGTCTATCGCCTTAACGCCGACGGCCTGTTGGTGGCGACGCCCACAGGCTCGACCGCGTACTCATTGTCTGCGGGTGGCCCGATCATGTACCCCGGCCTCGACGCGCTGGTGCTGGTGCCCATGTTTCCGCATTCGCTGACCAGTCGCCCGATTGCGGTGAGTGGCCAAAGTGAAATCCGCATTGATGTGGTGTCGCGCAACGACATCCACCCGCCGATCACCTGCGATGGGCAGATCTCGATCACCGCGTTGCCCGGTGACTCCGTCCGCATTCGCAAAAAGGCCCGTGAACTGACCTTGCTGCACCCCCCAGGGTATAGCTTTTACGCCAGCTGCCGAGACAAACTCCGCTGGTCCGATGCCCTCGTTAAATAGCGCGCCTCTGGCGATTCAGCGCGCGCCCGCCACCTTCTCCCTGGTGGTGGTCACCAGTGTCTGCTTCCTGCTCTTTTACCCGCTGCACTGGGTGGGTATGCTGGAGTTGTTCAATTTTGTGCCCTTTCGCGCTGCGGGAGGCTACGTGGCCTTTGCAGAGGGG
>CAXEVD010000460.1:0-2152 GCA_963999395.1 uncultured Halieaceae bacterium | reverse complement strand
TGTCAAAAGTTTGGCGCTGCAGGATGTCTATGGTCGCGTCGCCAATGTGCTGATGGATTTGGCGGAAGAGCGTGGTGACGGGACGCTCTTTATCCCTGAAAAATTGACTCAGCAGGATATTGCCGACCGTGTCGGCGCCTCACGGGAGATGGTGGCGCGTATTCTGAAGGATCTGACGATCGGCGAATATATTCGCTTCGAAGGCCGCCACATCGTGATCAACACACGGTTGCCCGCGAAGTATTGATCAGTCTTCTGGGTGCCCCGTTACGGTAGTCGCGAGCGCCCCCGACCCCAACTTCACGCGCAGTGCATCGCCGGTTTTTGCCTGCGTTGCTTGTCTGATGACCGCCCCATTCTCGCCCGTGACAATCGCATAACCTCTACCCAGAGTCTGCTCGGGACCCAGTGATGCCAGCAGCTTTTGCTGATGTGTCACTTCTGAACGCATATCTCGAAGCCGTTGCTGGATGCGTTGCTGAAGCTGCTGTTTGAGTTGTTGGGCTTGTACCTGATGTCGCGTCAACCGCTGTCGCGGGTGCTGTGTCGCCAGACGAGTCTGCAGTTGTCGTACCTCAGATTTGCGGTAACCGATGTGGCGTTCGGTAGCGCGCTGGAGGTTGGTCATTAGGTTCGTCAGGGTGGTGCGCTGTTGGCTCAATGCGTGACCGGGGTGACGCACTCGCTTGTGCAGTGATACCAGTTGGTCGTTCAGACTTTTGACTTGTCGTTGCAGCGACCGGCCGAGTGCGTCCCGCAGGTTGTCGAGGTGCAGGAGCAGTTCGTTCTGATCTGTCGAGACGAGCTCCGCCGCTGCAGAGGGTGTAGCGGCTCGCGCATCAGCCACTAAATCCGCAATACTGAAATCGATTTCATGGCCCACTGCGGATACCGTCGGCACCGTCGCCGCGGAAAGTGCGCGCGCTACCACCTCTTCATTAAAGGCCCACAAATCCTCGAGCGAGCCGCCGCCTCGACCCACGATCAAGGCATCTAGGGGCAGCTTGCCGTTGTTTGCTAGCTGATCGGCCTGATCGATCGCGGCGGCGATCTGCTCGGCGGCACCGTCCCCTTGCACAGGAACAGGAAAGACGTAGACCCGGGTATGGGGGCTACGCCGCTCAAGCACTGTCAGAATATCCTGCAAGGCGGCGCCGGTTGCCGATGTGATAACCCCCACACTGGTCGCGTCATCGGGTACCAGTCTTTTAGCGTCTGCTGCGAACAAGCCCTCGTCCGAGAGCTGTTGTTTGAGACGTTCAAAGGCCAGTTGCAGGGCGCCTGCCCCTGCGGGCTCGAGGTGCTCACAAATTAGCTGAAACTCGCCGCGGCCCTCATATAGTGAAACCTTTGCCCGAATCCGAACCGAATCACCTTGATTGGGACGAATTCTGACGCGGATATTGGCGCGCCGAAACATGGCGCAGCGCACCTGAGCGTCAGCGTCTTTCAGTGAGAAGTACCAGTGGCCGGAGCTGGCCGCCGTGAAATTGCCGATCTCGCCTTCAACCCACACCCAGTCAAAATGGCTCTCAAGAAGGCGCTTCGCTTCTCGGTTCAGGTCACTGATCGAGAGTGAGGGCGGGCTGGGTGATTCATAAGACATGGGCAGCTTAGGCTCACTTTCGCTGGCTTGGGAGGGGCTTTGGGCGGCGCCGACATTGTCGGCTTACGGGCCCGTCTGTATACTAGCGCGTTTGGGGAGACCCGATACGGCAGATTCCTGTCTATTGGGCAACACGAGGCCAACATGCTCCGAATTGCACACGAAGGGCTCACTTTCGACGATGTGCTCCTCCTGCCCGGCTATTCAGAGGTCACCGCCAAGGATGTCTCGCTGGTCACGCGCCTGACGCGCAATATTCCGCTCAATATTCCACTGGTATCCGCGGCAATGGATACGGTCACCGAAAGTGGTCTGGCCATTGCGCTGGCGCAAGAAGGTGGTATCGGCATCATCCACAAGAGCATGACCATCGAACAGCAGGCTTACGAAGTTCGAGCGGTGAAAAAACATGAAAGTGGTGATTACTCCCTGAGCGATAAGATAGGGTGAAATCAATATGGAAATTACTCGGTTTATCGCATATATGCAATAATCGGCTTTTGCTGATCTCGACCAAAAAATATTTTTATCAAAAACTTTACCAAC
>CAXEVD010000459.1:0-2156 GCA_963999395.1 uncultured Halieaceae bacterium | reverse complement strand
GCTGTGGCGCGCACCGGTGAGCGCTTTGGAGTGAATCACTTAATCGACGTGCTCAAAGGCAAAGAGACCGATAAGATCTGGCAGTTCGATCACCACCATCTACCCACCTTTGGGGTGGGTGATGCGCTCGACAACAACCAGTGGCGCTCCGTATTTCGGCAGTTAGTGGGCCGAGGCTATTTATCGGTCGACCTGCAGGGTTATGGCGCGCTCAAGCTGCAAGAGAAGTGCCGGCCGCTGCTCCGCGGTGAGTGCCATATTGCGCTGCGCTTAGACCAGAAGCAAAAGGTCGCCAAGCGGCAAACCAAAACGCCGCTCCCCGACGACATCAATGTGGGCCTGTGGGAGGCACTGCGGGAATGCCGGCGCGAACTCGCCGAAGAACAGGGCGTGCCGCCTTACGTGATTTTTCATGACAGCACCTTGGTGGAGATGTGCTCGGTAGTGCCTCAAACACTGGATGACTTCTCGAGGCTCTCGGGCGTGGGCGAGCGCAAGCTCATGAAATACGGCCAGGCGTTTTTGGCGGCCATTCGAACCGCCGAGCAAGCGTCATTCGACTCACCGTGAGTTCAAACACGCCTCCTCACAACGATCCGATTGAATCGCTGGCGCAATACCACCCGCTGATCATCGAGGGTATGGGCGGCTACGACCCCCGGGACCCAGAGCCTATCGCGCGGCAAATCGTCTCGCGGCTGCGCGACCGTTGGCAGGCACAGCCACTAGCTAAACCCGTGATTTTGGTCACTCAAGGCGACCCGCTCGAGGAGCGCGGCATCTCCGCCATCACGCGACACGTTGCCAATGAATTGGATGCCCCCCGCGCAATGGTGTTTTTAGATCCCGACATTGCCGACTACCACAACCCCAACGCCGATCATTATCGCGTGATGTTAGAGGTCCGCTACTCGGCACTCACAAGGGTGTTGGATAACGAGGGCCCTCGCGCTATGAGCGCTCTAGAGCAGGCTATTGATAGCGCGCTGGCTGAGAAAAATCAGCAGCGCGAACGCCAAGGCAAAGGCGCGCTCCAGAGCTACTACCGCGATTTTGCGCTGTTACAGGAAGTCAGCAAAGCCGCATGCAATTTGATCTGTGGCGACCTCACCGTCGCGCATACCAGTGCGGATATCAGCCTGTTTTCGGTGACCAGTTTTTACCAGATTGGCCTGTCACTGGGGCTCGTCAATGCCGCTCACATTGAGCCGTTCACTGGCTAAGACCCTACCTGTGTCGGAGCTTTAGGCCGTAGCTCGCTCAAGTGCCTCCAACGCCTCCTGCTGCGCGAGCCACTCGCTCTCGATGTCTTTTAGCTCGCGCTTGAGCTGCCCTTCCTGCCTGAGGAGTTCCGCCAATTCATTGCCGGCGCTGTCTGCGTAAAGATCACCGTCGGCGAGCTGAGCTTGCAAGGATTCCAGAGCTTGCTGGCCCTTTTCCATCCGTGTCTCTAACTGGCGAATCGCTTTTTTCACGGGCTGTAACTGGGCACGGCGGTCGGCATTGGCCTGACGCCGTGCTTTGCGGTCAACGGCATCTTCCGGGGCAGCACTGGGTTGTGCTGTAGGCTTGGGCGCATCACTTGGGTTGGCTGATAGCACCCACTTTTCGTAGGCCTCGATGTCACCGGCGTAATCTTCAACCGTACCCTCATTCACCAACAGCAACTGCTCTACCGAATTGCGCAGCAGATGCCGGTCGTGACTGACCAGCACAATGGCACCGGCGTAGTCCTGTAGCGCCACCTCTAGGGCGTGGCGCATATCCAAATCTAGGTGGTTGGTCGGCTCATCGAGTATCAATACATTGGGCGCCTGCCACACCACATGAGCGAGCGCGAGGCGCGCCTTCTCGCCACCCGAGAAGGGTCGAATGGCCTCCTTGGCGCGATCACCTCGGAAATCAAAGCCCCCCAGAAAATCGAGAATCTCCTGATCCCGTGCTTTGGGCGAGAGCCGCTGCAGGTGCAAAAAGGGGCTGGCGTCGAGGTCGAGCACCTCCATCGCGTTCTCGTCGACGTACAGCAGGTTCACCTCGCCGCCCTCCGCCACCAGCGCGGCGCTCGTCGAGTTGGAGCTCGTCGGCAGCGCGCCGTCGTCGGCCAAGTAGTGCCAGCCGACGGCGAGCGCGAAGAGGCCGAAGGTCGTCGCCGTCGC
>CAXEVD010000458.1:0-2156 GCA_963999395.1 uncultured Halieaceae bacterium | reverse complement strand
AGCACATCGTCGGCGTGGTCGCGAATATAGCCGAACCGCAGCCCGGCCTTCTTTCCCATAAGCGTGCTGACCAGCTGGTCGACGCCGCGTCTCGCATCCGCGCCGGAGCTGTCGCGCCGGGGCAGGTCGACCCGAAGCAGGCGGCGCGTGGCCGCGTTCATGGTGGTTTCCTTGAGCTGGCCCGGCGGCATCTCGCCAAGGCCCTTGAAGCGGCTGATCTCGATCTTGCCGCGTCCGTCGAAGCCTCTTTTCTCCAGCTTCTCGCGCTGGGCGTCGTCGCCGTTGATGCGGATCTGGTTGACGCACAGATTGGAGTGCGCGCCGTAGGACAAACCCACAGAGGCGCTGGCGCGGGAGATCTCTTCCATGGCAATCGCATGGGCGAGGTAACCCATACCGCTGCCGCCGTATTGCTCGGGAATAGTGATGCCCAGCAGACCCAGATCACCCATTTTGGTCCATAAATCTCTGGGGAAGTCGTTGTCGCAGTCAATATCGGCGGCCCGCGGTGCGATCTCTGTGCTGGCAAATTGATGCACCGTTTCCCTGAGTAAGCCAATCTCCTCGCTATGGCCATATTGTAGGGTGGGGTAGGGGGTACTCATCTCAATGGGCTCCTGTTGATTTCACTGTCTCTTGCCGCTTGCGCGCGAGGTCCGCTGCCCAGTGGACAGAGATCATCGTCTGTACTGGTCAGTGAGTATGTAACACAACTGCGCATCAGCGTGTTGGATATCAGTCATAATCCGCTCTTGTCACACTGAAGATCCGATGGACACCTTTATCAATCGTGATAACGAGGTGACAGGAAGTTTCATGAGAAAGCTGTTGAAATTCGGCCATTCGATGACCGCCATTACTTTTCTCGGCTCGGTAGTGGTGCTTTGGGTGTTTCATCATTATTTGCCGCCGCCCGCGGAGGCCCTTGAGATCTATGTGGCGGAGCGGCAGGTGATGGAGCGTGTCGCGACACTGGTCATGATGCCCTCGCTGCTACTCACCCTCTTATTCGGCCTGGCTTCGTTCGCGGTCGTGACCGGCTATCACGATGCGCCGTGGGCCTGGGGGAAGTTGATTACCACTGTGCTGATGCTGGAGGGGAGTCTGTTGGGAATTCAAAGTCCAATCAAACGAGAGGCTGAGCGCGCCACAGCCGCGCTGACTGATATCAGTCTGGTGGGTGAGTTGGCGCTCAAACTCGAAGCGGAACGCGGATCCCTTGTCATTATTGGCGTGGTGGCAACAGTCAATGTCGCGCTGGGTGTCTGGCGGCCAAAATTTCGATCTCGATCTAGAGCAGCGTCCTGAACATTAGCGCCAGCCGCTTGCCGCGACTCAAATTTTCCAGAAACTCCTGAGGTTCTGCGTCGCGGGTCATGAAGTCTGAGAAGCCACTTAGGGTATCGACGTCGACCCCATCTAGATTCAAGAACCCCATTTTCCAGTCAGCGAACTCTCTGGCGTCGGTCTCGCCATGAAACAGAATGCGAACTTCCTTGTGGCGTGGATCTCCTTCAATCTCTTGAAATGTCGCCATGACGGCCGATTCGCTGCCCTCGAGTACCTGATAAAAGCTCCCTTCCCGGTACAGCAGTAAACCGGTCAAATCCCGATCTGTATTGGAATTTCTTGCTTCGCTCAACAGCGCGACCAAGGTTTCTTCGGAAAACTTGACCGCCTCAGTGCTGACGTATCCGAGGTGATATAAGACGTCCTCATCTGGCGAAATTTGAGAGTTGCTGAGTTGCGACATGGGGTGCGTGCCTCTGCTGAGATCCAAGATCTGTGCGTACTAAGCCCCCAAAGACACATTGCTTGCCCAAGGCCAAATAGTCAAATAAAATTGACAAGTGAGTGTTAAAAAAGACTGACATAGGATGGAGGTGCCGAGACGGCTTACAGACTGCCGGTCACGCGCCTCGATGGGGGAAACCATGAGTGAAGCAGCGGTCTTGGATGCGGCGGTGAATCTGACTACCCAGCAGGCGTTGGAGGCACGACCTTTGGCGCCCCGATTCTATTGCACCGACTATGCGGCAATGGAGCATATCGACATCGAGCCCGTTCGCGCTGAATGGGACCTGATGATGCGCGACTTCGAGCTCGACAAGAATCGAGGCCACTTCAAGCAGAACTACGAGTACGACCCCAGCATT
>CAXEVD010000457.1:0-2158 GCA_963999395.1 uncultured Halieaceae bacterium | reverse complement strand
TATGACTTTGGCGCTGGAAGAGGCGCGGCGCGCGGCCGTTCGCGGTGAGGTGCCGGTAGGTGCAGTGCTGGCGCGCGGCGAGGTGGTGCTCGCGCATGGCGGTAACGCGCAGATAGAGCTTCACGACGCCACTGCCCATGCGGAAATCCGGGTATTGAGAGAGGCTGGAGTCAGGGACAGCAACTATCGGCTCCCGGGTACAACCCTTTATGTGACGTTGGAGCCCTGCACAATGTGCTGCGGTGCGATGGTCCATGCGCGTGTAGAACGCCTTGTATTTGCCACAAGAGAGCCCCGTGCCGGAGCAGTTCGCAGTACCGGTGCGGCACTGGACAACCCCGCGCTCAACCACCGTGTGGAATGGGCGGAAGGATTGTATGAAACAGAGAGTGCAGACTTATTGCGCAACTTTTTTCAGCAGCGGCGGAGCGGTCAAGCAGAGATCGGTTGAGGCGCTACAAGACCGCAGCAAAAATCGACTAGGGAGCCAGACAAATGCTGCGGCAGCAAGGGGCGAAGTCAAATACGCCGTAGCCAAAAACGCCAGCGCTTAAAAAAAGCCGTCGCCAGAAAGTAGCGAAAAAGGGCTGCTATAAAATGGGAAGCTCTGCTCGCCGCAGGTGGTCCGGGAGGAGCGCATCAACCTGAATTGGCGGCGAGATGCGACTCTCTGGCAGGTTCTGGAAGGATAGTAACCCCTCGTAATGGCGGATGTTGTCGACATAGGACACCGCTTGTTCGCCCTGAGCAAAACCGAATTTCGTCATAGGAAAATGATTGGGATTTTGCAGTTTGGGCAGATGCGCCCGCACATCGGGCCACAGGTGGGGGTCTCCGCCCGCCCGCTCCGTCAGGATGCGAGCATCCTCAAGGTGGCCCATGCCGATGTTATAGGCCGCCAGTGCTAGGAAAGTCCTGTCGGGCTCTTCGATGTCTGACGGGAGCCGCCTCAACAAGTTTTTAAAAAATCGTGCGCCACCCCGCAGGCTCTGCAGAGCGTCCGTGCGATCCTCCACTCCCAACTCGCTTGCTGTCGCACCTGTCAGCATCATCATGCCCCGCACACCGGTGTGCGAACGGGCATTGGGGTTCCAGTGAGACTCTTGGTATGCCATAGCGGCCAGCAGCCGCCAGTCCATCTGATACTCCTCTGCTACCTGCTCAAGCATCGGTTGCCACTGGGGCAGGTCGTCACGCATTTTACGCTGAAAGATGAGTGAGCCGACCCTGGAAGCGTATTCCCAACGACCAAAATGTTCCCGCTCCAGCTGGGCAATTTGCCCCTGCTCAGTGGCTCGGGCAATGAATTGATTCACCAGTTCCAGCGATGCCTCACTGCGTTCGTCTTGGGGAAGGTACCAGACATTAGGTGAGCTCTCGCCGATTTCCATCGCGGCGACTACTCTGGGTAATAGTTGCTGTTGAATGCTGAATTCAATCGAATCGACGATTGCCAGATCGGCTTTCTCATCTGTCACCAGCTGCATCAATTCGAGCGAGTCGGCGGCGTGAATCTCGCGCCAGGTCAGCTCGGGGAGGTCCTGCTGTAGCGCAGAGAGCGTTTCCACATGGACGCTCCCGGCGACCACCACTATGTCGCGTCCCGCCAGCGCATCGAGCGAGCGGGGTCTGAGTGCGCCTGACTTATAAACGACGAGAGGTTGCTGATATAGGTAGGGGTTGGATGCGACAAACTGTGCGTCGCGGCCGGCACTTTGGCTGAGACCGGCCGCTGCCAGATGCGCTTCGCCGCTTGCCAACATCTCGAACAATTCCGGCAGGCTAAAGGCCACCTTGATACGGACCGGCATGTTGTATTCGCGTGCGAATGCTCTGATTAGCCCATATTCGAACCCTGATGCGCGATCGCCCTCGAAGTAGTAAGTAGTCGGCGTATTGCGGGTCACCACCACCACCTCCTCACCCTCAGCCATTGGAGGCAGGGAGGATGAGTCGGTGCATCCCGATAACAGGAATAATGAGCCGGTACAGGCGAGAAAAAACAGCAGTAGTGGCATGCCCTGATTGTAGGTGTTGGGTCTCGCCGGGAACAGCGCGCCGTGCTCTGCGGCGGTGCGGTCGATATCGGAACGAAAACGTCTTGACACCGGTCACAGGCATATCTGCCCAGCAAGCTCCACGGTATACTCAGCCAGCT
>CAXEVD010000456.1:0-2164 GCA_963999395.1 uncultured Halieaceae bacterium | reverse complement strand
GGCCGGAGTCGGCGCAGCGTTGCTGGCGCTTGCCTACGCCTGTTATCCAATAGCCTCCTCGGTGGTGCAGGGATTTGCTCTACTGTCACTAGTATTGTTTGCTGGGGTTGCGTTGCTACCCATGGTCGTTGTGTTGGTGTCGGCATTGGGGAGGTCGTTGACACGACAACACTGGTTGGCGCGTTGGGCATTTGCTGACGTGAGCCTCCAGTTTCCACATTTGCGGTTGGCGATGATGGCCTTGTTGCTCACCTTGATTGCGAGCATCGGTGTCACTGCTTTGGTGGGCAGTTTCCGGCTAGCGCTCACCGACTGGCTTGAAACACGGTTATCGGCGGATTTTTATGTGACCGCGGGTGTCATCGACGCTGAAGCTCTCGCGGGCCAAGTTTGGATTCAAGCCGCCCATCGGCGCCTGGTTGCGGAACGGTCTTTCGCGGGCAGGACCCTCACGGTTGTTGGTATTGATGCCGACGCGCCTGACTTTGGCCCCGATGATATTGTTGATGGTGACCCCGAGGCTTTTGCGCGCTGGTTACTTGGCGGCGTTGGTGTTGATCGTGTATTCGCCAACGAGCAGTTGAGATACCTCGGCGGGCTCGAGGTTGGCGATACACTTGAATTAGAGACCGACCTGGGTATTAGACCGTTTGAGGTGGTCGGCTTTTTTCACGACTACGGGAACGTCAACTTCTCGCTTCACCTGCCCAGCGGGCGCCTCGAACAACTTTATGCAAACGCCAAACCACAGGGGTGGGGCATTTGGGTGGAGCAAAGTCAGCGAGCAGCTGCTGAATTGGGGTTATCGCAACTCGGATTAGAGCCCACACAGTGGGTGTCACAGCGTGATGTGCTTGCGCTATCTCTCACTATTTTTGATCGTACATTTGCTATCACTCGCGCGCTGAATGCTTTGACATTGCTGGTAGCTGCCGTCGCCATCTTTTCTTCACTGCTTGCTGTATATCAGTTGAGGCGACCTGAGTATGCCTTGTGGCGATCTTTGGGGATGAGTTGGTTCGGCTTTTTCATGGTGTCGGGATTCCCTATTGTGCTTATGACCGTCGCGGCGATGGCCCTAGCATTGCCCTTAGGTATCGTGCTGTCCTGGCTGCTCATTTATAAGATCAATGTCATTTCGTTCGGGTGGACCATGCCTGTGATCGTCACTCCAGAACCAATCGCCTTTTTGTTTGTTGTAGTTGCTGCAGTGGTATTGACCGCATTTATCCTGGCCTCACTGAGGCAGCAAGTAGAGGTCAATAAAGCGCTCAAGAACCTCGCGGGTGAATGATGCTGAACCACACTCAATTGCGCAGATCGCTGTTCCTTTCGCTTGTATTAATCTTCGGGGCCACAAGCGAACTTGCTCCAGCACAAGACCCCTATCAGCTGTTGCGTCAATCGGGAGAGGGCTTCGCTCAGGTTGCACCGGGTCGGGCATTTCTTTTTCCGCAGGATCATTACCCGCATGAACGTTTTAAAATTGAGTGGTGGTACCTCACTGCGAATCTGACAGGTAACGACGGTCAGGATTACGGCATTCACTGGACGCTGTTTCGTCAGGCGATGAGCTCGGCGCCCAATCCTGGTGGTTGGCAGTCGAATCAAACCTGGATGGCCCATACAGCGATCTCCACACCTCGTAACTTTGAGTTTTCACAGCGGTTTGCCCGAGGTGGCATAGGACAAGCGGGGGTTGAATTGACGCAACAAAATACCTTCGAGGCTTGGATGGATGACTGGCTTTGGCTGTCAGATTCGATGGCACCATTTCCAGGAGTTCTGGCTGCCAGTACTGATAACCATCGTTTCAAGCTGATGCTAAACGCCTCTGATGACTGGGTGTTGCAGGGGAAGGACGGGTTTAGTCAAAAGAGCAACCTCGATCAAGCAAGCTATTACTACAGTCAGCCCTCAATTGATATCGCTGGCACGATCTGGGTTGACGATGAGCCTGTTGAAGTGGTGGGTCAGGGCTGGTTAGATCGCGAGTGGAGCTCACAACCTTTAGCAGAGAATCAGGCCGGCTGGGATTGGGTGTCGTTGCACTTAAGTGATGGCAGTGCATTCATGGTTTATCAGTTGCGTCATGATTCGGGCGAGCATTATATCAGCGGTAGCTGGGTGAGTGAGTCGGGCGAAGTTACCGTGTTAGAGGCCG
>CAXEVD010000455.1:0-2173 GCA_963999395.1 uncultured Halieaceae bacterium | reverse complement strand
GGGACGACGCTGATCGAGCGCGTGATCACCAGCCACTCACAGGTGCACTCAGCCGGGGAATTACAACAGTTTGGCCTCGCAACGCGCCGCGTCTCAAAACATATCGACCGGCACCGGTTCTCAGCAGCGCTCTTTGATGCTGCCGCCAAGGCGGATCCGCGCGCCATTGGCGATATGTACCTTCAAACGAGCACGCGTATGCGGGGCAAAACGCCCCGGTTTGTCGACAAGCTGCCGGTGAACTACCTGCACCTACCGCTGATTCTTGCTGCGCTACCCAATGCGCGGATCGTGCATCTTGTCAGAGGGCCGATGGATGCCTGTTTCGCCAGCTTCAAGCAGTTGTTCGCCGATGCCTATTTGCATTCGTACGAGCAGCAGGAAATGGCGCGGCACCACATCCGCTATCGCCAATTGATGGATCACTATCGACAAGCATTCCCGGAACGCTTCATCGATATCAACTACGAGGATGCGGCACGGGATCTTGAGCCTCATGCCAGAGCCCTGATTGGCGCACTTGGGCTCAAGTGGGAAGACGCCTGCCTCAATTTCCACGAGAGCGATGCGGGTGTCGCCACCGCCAGCGCTGTGCAGGTGAGGGAGCCTGCCCATACCCGATCAATCGGGCGTTGGCGGCAATACGAGGCCCAGCTCGCCCCGATGTCCGAGACGTTGACTCAAGCGGGTGTGCCGCTGGACTGAGGCCAAAACACCCTTTCCAAGTACCCCCTCTGGGTAGGGGTATACACTGCGTTAGTATCGCGCGAAAATTACACGCTGAAGCGGTCCGTGCCGCACTGCGTCAGTGGTCAAAGCGCAAAAAGCCATTAGAGCTTCTCTAGCGCAAAGAAGGAACAACGGAGGCCCACAGTGAACTTTTCCCCGTCCCGAAATCGTTTTCACCGCCATTTACTGCCGCTCGCAGTCTCTGCTGCCGTCGGCACCACCGGTGTCGTCAGTGCACAGACCCTTGAAGAAGTGGTGGTTACCGCCACCAAGCGAGAAGAAAGCGTCATGGATGTGCCGCTGGCGATTACCGCGTTATCCGGTAACTTCATCGCCGACACCAACCTCGACGACGTGAAGGACCTGATCTCCTATACCCCGGGCGTGAGCGGTAACTCTCAGGACTCCTACATCGATGCGGTCAGCGTGCGCGGCGTCCGCACCCAGGACTTTGGCGTGGGTGGTGATCCATCCACCGCCTTCTTCAAGAACGATCTCTATGAAGGGCGCAACGGCGCGGTAGTGACCAGCCTCTATGACATTGAGCGGGCTGAAATTTTGCGCGGACCCCAGGGCTTCCTGTTTGGTCGAAACTCAATTGGTGGCGCGTTCAGCGTACACACCAACAAGGCGCAGATCGGCAGCGGTGACGGGCACATCGATATCGATCTGGGTGAACGGGATCGTGCCTCTTTTGAAGGCGCCATCAATGTGCCGATGGGCGACAACTTCGCCATGCGATTTGCCGGTTACTACTCTCAAGAAGACGGCTTCGCCAAAAATGTCTTCTCTGGCAAAGATGAGATCGAGCACGAAAAATGGGCAGTGAGATGGTCTACCGCTTTTGAAACGGACCGCCTGACTGTGCAAACCGTGGCGGAGTACGAGGAGCGGCGCCAAAGCGGCTCCATGTACCGCGCGATCGACACGGGCGATATTTGGAACGCCTTCGACGCCTACATTGTCGATGACACCAGTCTAGCGGGTAGTAACGAGGAGCTCGATTCCGATATCAGCCAGGGAGAGAGTGATGACGCCGACATCCTGACCCTTGGTTTATTTATCGACTATGACCTCGGGTTCGCCACCCTTTCGTCCAACACTGGCTTCAAGGACCACGACTACTATTACAAAGAGGATTACGACGGCACGCCGCTGAGCATAAACAACTTCCAGTTCCAGCAGAGTGGTGAGTACTTCCAGCAGGAGCTCCGACTGACCTCTAATAGTGACGGGCCACTTAGTTGGTATACGGGTGTTTCCTACTACGACGAGGAGCTTGATGCCGATTTCAGCGCGATAGGTTCTGAGGACCTGATGTGCCAGTACTACCTGAACTACTACGCCGAATATTATGGGTACGAATTCTATTCGGGCTGTAGCGACTACTACTACGACTTTTACCCCACGGCCGACGGCATGCTCACAGAGTCAGGCAAGATCA
>CAXEVD010000454.1:0-2175 GCA_963999395.1 uncultured Halieaceae bacterium | reverse complement strand
ATTCTCGGGACTCGCCCAGATGGGCCCGCCCGGCTATTTAGATGGCCATGAGGGTGTCTGGATGGTGCCGGAGCCTGTACTGCGCGCCTATGCAGAGGTGTTCTGGCGCGCCGGATTTCAGCTCCACGCCCACGCCAACGGCGATGCCGCCGTGGATCGATTTTTGAGACTGATCGAAGGATTGCAGCAAGACTTCCCGCGCCCGGATCACCGCTCCACCATTGAGCATCTGGCCTACAGCACCGAGCAGCAGAGCGCGCAACTGGCCAAGCTGGGCGCGCGGGCGTCGGTAAATCCCTACTACCATTACATTCTCTCCGAGGCCTACTCGGGGGACTGGCTCGGGCCCGATCGCGCGGCACAAATGACCCGTCTCGGGTCGCTTGAGCGCAACGACGTGCCGCTGACGCTACACTCCGACGCGCCAATGGCGCCACTATCTCCGCTCACCTTGGTGTGGGCGGCGAGCGAGCGCAAAACCATTAGCGGCGCGGAAGGTCTGAACACAGAGCGGCTCTCGCGAGCCTCTGCGCTGAAAGCAGTGACCTCGGGTGCGGCAGCCGTGATGGGTCGGGAGAATGAAATCGGGTCAATCCGCGCGGGCAAACGCGCCGACTTCGTGGTGCTCGAGGCCGACCCCATGACCGTACCCGGAGATGCGCTACGGCAGATCAAAGTGAAAGCGACGGTGTTTGCGGGGGAGCCCTACCCAACCCCCTAAATTAGCCGTACTGCTTATCCGCCACGAAGGGGTTGCTGATGCGCTCCTGCCCGAAGGTCGAGTCCGGCCCGTGGCCGGGGACGAAGCGAATGTCGTCACCGATCGGAAAGAGCTTCTCGCGAATCGAGTGAATCAGCTGCTCGTGATTGCCCATGGGAAAATCGGTGCGCCCGATCGACCCGGCAAAGATCACATCGCCCACCCAAGCGAGTTGGGTCTCCCGGTGCAAAAACACCACATGCCCAGGCGTGTGGCCCGGGCAGTGAATGACCTCTAGCGCCTGCTCACCTACGGTGACCGTGTCGCCATCCGCGAGCCAGCGATCGGGCGTAAAGGGCTCCGCGCGCGGGAAGCCGGCCATCTCACACCACTCGGGCAGCTTGTCGATCCAGAAGCTGTCGCCCTGTTCTGGGCCCTCCATGGGCACTGTGAGCTTCTGACGTAGCACATCTGCTGCAGCGCAGTGGTCGAGATGTCCGTGGGTAAGCAGGATTTTCTCTACGGTGGCGTCCATTTTTGTGATGGCCGCCTCGATGCGCTCGATATCACCGCCCGGGTCGACAATCGCCGCCAAGCTCGAGGCCTGGCACTGGATGATTGAACAGTTCTGTTGGTACTGCGTGACAGGCACGACCTGCACTTTGAGGCTCATGCGGCTGCTCCTGTTGTCTGGGGTTCCTCAAGGTCACCGCCATGATCAGCGTTGGGATCGAGGTAGATCTCCTGATCGAGCTGGCCTTCCTGATGCGCGACGATCGTGGCCACGGTGGAGTCCCCTGTGACATTCACCATGGTGCGCACCATGTCGAGGAACCGGTCTACACCGATAATCAGAGCAACCCCCTCCACCGGCAGTCCCGCCTGCTGTAGCACCAGTGCCAATGTAATCAGGCCAACGCCGGGCACCGCCGCGGTGCCGATCGATGCCAGGGTTGCGGTCAGCACCACCATTAGGATTTGCCCACTGGTCAGATCCACGCCGTAGACCTGAGCGATAAAGACGGTGGCCACGCCTTGCATGATGGCGGTGCCATCCATATTGATGGTGGCGCCCAGCGGCACCGAAAAACCGGCGACGCTTTTACTCACACCCAGGCGCTTCTCAACCGTGCGCAGGGTGATCGGCAGCGTGGCACCGGAGGATGCGGTCGAGAAGGCAAAGGCCCAGACCCGGCGCATTTTCTGCAACAGTACCGCGGGACTCAGGCCGGTCAAGGTTCTGAGCAAGCTTGTGTACACCACCAGACCGTGGAACAAGAGCACGCCAAGCAGGGTGAAGAAGTAGGCCGCAAGATCCACGATGGTGCCAAAGCCCATGGCCGCAAACAGCTTGGTCAACAACGCGAATACGCCATAGGGCGCTAGCTCGATGAGGATGCCCACCATCTTCATCACAATCACTTCCATGTCGCGGAACCAGCTGGCGATGCGCTCTCCCGCATCCCCCGCCCGGG
>CAXEVD010000453.1:0-2195 GCA_963999395.1 uncultured Halieaceae bacterium | reverse complement strand
GGATTTCGAGGCGGCCTGCCTGCGCTACTACGAGAAAGAGCGTGCAGTGCGGACCGCTAGCTCCGAGCAGGTTCGGCAGCCGATTTACCGGGATGCGCTGAATCTCTGGGAGCGTTACCAGGCGCATCTCGCCCCATTGGCGTCGTTGTTAGACGAGCGAGGCGTGCCACGTTAAGTCAGGCCACATTAACTGCTTGCGACGCGGTTTTAGGCTTCTAATTGTGCTGAGAAGATAGGGTATGTCAGCCTCTGTCAGTGTCATTTTGGGCAGGGCTCGTGCGATAAAGCGAAAACCCGGTCATGGACTGTGGGGGTGTAAAAACACAGAGGCGGAAGTTGGGCAAGCAGACGGCGATTCACGAGCAGGTGCTCAATACCCAGTCCACTGACGAGCTCATGGATCTCTATGACGATTGGGCGGCTCGTTATGACCAGGATGTGAACGACACCTGGGGGTATAGCGGTCCCGAGCGCACCTTGTTCTGGTTGCGCCATTACCTAGCACCTGAGGGTGCTCGGGTGCTCGATGCCGGCTGCGGGACCGGTCTGGTGGCCGTAGCCCTCTCAAAAGTTGGCTTCAGGCGCATCGACGGGGTCGACTACTCCACAGCGATGCTCGCTGAGGCAGCCAAGAAAAACGTTTATCAGCAGTTGCAGAAGATGAATATGAACGCCGCGCTGCCGATTAACGCAGGCACTTACGACGGCGTGACCTGTGTCGGGACCTTCACCTCTGCGCATGTGGTGCCTGAGGCGCTTCATGAACTGGTTCGCGTGACGCGGCTCGGCGGGATTGTCTGCTGCACTGTGCGTGAGGAATACTGGCAAGAGACGCACTTCCCTGAGGTGCTTAATCAGATTGTGGAATCGGGTAGGGCGGCACTAAAACAACTCTGCGAGGAGCCCTATGTCCATTCGGAAGAATCGACCTGCAAAATGGTCGTACTCGAAGTCACACGGGTGGCGTAGCTGTGCGCGCTTAATGCGCACGACAACCCGCCACCGCCTATTAGGAGAAGAGCAATGACGCAGCATCCAACAGAACCCTTGCCAGAACATATACGGCCCGAGGCGTTCGCCTCCGCAATGGCTTTGCTGTCCGGGCGGGCGGCGGGGATGTCCTCGTTCAACCGCCGGCGGGCACTGCAGGGGCTCGTGATGGGCACGGCAGGGCTAGCATTGTCGCCGCTGACGACGGGGCAGGTGGAGATACCTCTCGGCCAGATTCGCCTCATGTTCAACGAGAACCCCTATGGCCCCAGCCCGAAGGCGTTGGCCGAGGTGGCCAAGATTCTGCCCAAGACCGCCTACTACCCCGGTGCCATTGAGGACGACCTCATGGGGTTGTTTATGGCACGCCACCAGCTCGATCGTGAGCAGGTGTTTCTGGCATCCGGGTCGAACGAAGGTCTTCAGGCCGCGATGATGGCCTTTGGTAAACACGGGAAGGTGATCTCACCCGCGCTGACGTACTCCGATCATCTTAATTACGCCGAGAAGCTCGGTGTCGCCGTACACCGGGTGCCGCTCCGCGACGACATGGCCATAGACCTCGAGGCCATGGCACGCGCAGTCGATGATTCCGTCAGCTTGGTCTATGTCTGTAATCCCAATAATCCGACTGGCATGGCCATCGATGGCGATGAGCTGCGCAGTTTCTGCAGAGAGGTCGGTCCCACGGTGCCCATTTTGATCGATGAGGCTTATAACGAACTTACCGACAAGCCGGACTACACCTCGATGGTGGATCTGGTGCGCGGTGGTGCCAATATTCTCATCACACGGACCTTCTCAAAGATCTTCGGTATGGCCGGGCTCCGTGTGGGCTACGGGATGGGGCATCCCGATATCGTGAGCGTGGTCAACGACAACGTGATGGCCTGGCGCAACGGTGTGGGGCTTTACGCCGCCTATCACAGCTACCTCGATGAGGACTTTATTGCTTTTTCCCGCGAAAAGATTCTTCAGGGCCGCGAGATGGTGAATGCCACGTTCCGGCGCCATGGGATTGAGCCATTGCCTTCGCAGACGAGTTTTGTCTACGCCGACATTCAACGCGATGCAGATGTCTTCAAGGCCAAAATGGCCGCTCGCAACGTGAAGATCCGTGGAATTTACGCCGGCTATGACACCTACTCGCGGGTCAGTATGGGCCGTATCGAAGAACTTGAGATCTTTGACCGGATCTTCAGTGA
>CAXEVD010000452.1:0-2196 GCA_963999395.1 uncultured Halieaceae bacterium | reverse complement strand
TGCGCCTATCTCTGCGATGCACGATGTAATACGGATGTGTATTTACTTTTTACTGTTACATGTTTTGGCTTACAAGTTTCAGCCCTAATTGGGACCAGCCCCATTTAGGTCCCTCGTGCTTGCGCGAGGCCCGAGCAGCCAACGCCGCGCCGCCAGCGCGCGTAAAAGATGACAGTAAATTCACGAGCTGGTTGTAGGACGACTGGATCTTGTTAAAGTAGAGCTGGTAGGTGACCAATTCGCCCGCGGACAGGCCGGAGCCCTTGCGCATCGCCTCGGC
This sequence comes from uncultured Halieaceae bacterium, assembly GCA_963999395.1. GTDB lineage: Bacteria > Pseudomonadota > Gammaproteobacteria > Pseudomonadales > Halieaceae > Luminiphilus. The sequence continues at coordinate 1,916 of CAXEVD010000452.1, read as the reverse complement.
GCCACCATAAAAGAGGATTAACCATCCCGACCCGTAGTCGAGTAGGTTTGTAAGTATCGACGTCAGCGCGTTGAGGCAGGCGTCGATGATGCCCCGATCTCTCGCCGCCATAGTATGGTCCGCATACCTCTTCGCCTCGCGATCTTCGGTCGCCATCGCTTTTACGGTACGTACGTTCGCTAAGGCCTCGGTGGCCGCGCTTCGGGAGGACGTCGGCCTTACCGAGGCAACAACCAAACGCAAAGAAGGCGCACCGATCCCCATGAAGCCAATGAAGCGCTGGGACGATGGCCGCGCAGTGCTGGTATCGGGCGACGCAGCGGGTGTAGTCGCACCGGCATCCGGCGAGGGTATTTACTACGCCATGCTCTGCGGACGTCTTGCTGCCGACGCGATGCACGGCTTTTTAGAGACCGGTGACGCAGCGGTACTTGGCCAAGCGCGCAAGCGATTTATGAAATTACACGGCAAAGTCTTCTGGGCCCTGGGGCTGCTGCAACGCTTCTGGTACGGCACCGACAAGCGCCGCGAAAAGTTTGTCGCCATGTGCCGCGACCCGGACGTGCAGACACTCACCTGGCAGTCCTACACCACCAAGAAACTGGTGCGGCGGCGCCCCTTCGCCCACATTCGCGTGTTCTTCAAGGATGTCGCGCAATTGCTGGGACTGGCCCGGGCCTGATCCATGCCTGACTGGCTGTCGATTCCCCGGCTGGTCGATATCATCCTGCTTGGCATGGCACTCGAGGCCTTCTGGTTGCTCTGGCGTCATCGGCGCGCCGGCGCGCCGGGAGCACCGCCCATGCTGCTCCACCTGATGTCGGGCGCTCTGCTACTGCTTGCCTTGAAGCTGGCACTGACCGGCGCACCATCCATGATGGTGGCCGCCACGCTCGGCACCGCAGGCCTCGCCCACGCCGCAGATTTACGGTCTTTTCTGCGAGGTCCCTGAACGCCACAACCGATAATTTGCTAAATTGCGCGCCATCTGATTCACACCTTTTCCCCCTATGAAACTGTCCCACGCGTTGTCGGGATTGGCGCTGACGTTGATTGCCTCTCCCGTCTTATCAAATACCCCCATCGTACAGCCCGGTGCGCCCGGCGAGCTCCCGCGCGAACTGTCTGCCGAAGAAGCAATTGAAGTCGCGGATACCCGCTACACAGCGAGTGATGCTGGGTTTATGCGTGACATGATTCCGCACCATCAGCAGGCTCTGGAGATGTCGCGGCTGGCTCCTGATCGCACCAACTCTCCGGAGCTACTCGAAATCGCCGGCAAGATTGAGGCCGCACAGGGAGACGAAATCGCGTTTATGGAGCAGTGGCTCACCAGCCGCGGCGAATCGATCGATGGAAGCCACGCGCACGCTGGTCACCATACGATGAAAGGTATGGCAACCGAAGCGCAGATGGCCGCACTCGCTGGCGCCAACGGCGTGGAATTTGATCGCCAGTTCCTATCACTGATGATTGCGCATCATGAGGGCGCGATCGATATGGTCGAGGCGCTCATGGAACAACCCGGTTCCGCCTATGACCCAACGCTCTTTGAATTCACCACAGATGTCAGCAACGACCAGTCAAAAGAAATTGAACTCATGCACGGCTTGTTATTGGGTCTCTCGGATGACCCGCGGGCCAATCTCGCTGCAGGTCTTTACGATGCCGAAGAAGCCATCTGGAATCTCCGAAAGGTGGCGGTGCTCACCAAGCCCCTGGGGTTCTATGACCCCGTCAACCCCGCTGAGTTGCCCCCCGAACGCTTTCTGCCAACGGCGGTCGAGACAACAACAGATGAAACAGTCGCCGAGGAGCAACAGACCTCCGTTCATCACCATGGCAAGGAAGACTCTGACGCTTCCGATGACATGGTCACGGAGCCTATGGCAAAAGCCGACGAGAACGCCTCTGGA
>CAXEVD010000451.1:0-2198 GCA_963999395.1 uncultured Halieaceae bacterium | reverse complement strand
TCATCACGATCCTTGCCCTGCCACACTGAGAGCAAACGGTTAGCCAAGGCGTTGAAAATGCCCGTCAGGCCGTCGTCCCCCGCAGATTGCTGACGATAGGCCACCGTGTGGTCAAACCAGCGAATGCCGATCGCATCCTTAACGACCACATCGAGGACCAGGTCACGTCCGTCAGACGCCACAATAGCCGCCCGGATCGATACAGGCGTCAAAGCCGAGGCCGTGGGGACCAGCCTCACCACGCCCCACTGATTGCTGCGGACCAGCGTCTCTCGCAATTCGCCTGCCAATAACTGGGACTCCATCCGTCGCACCGCAGCCAACGGAGATCGATCATCGTCAGATATGCCGGGGTCAAATAATTCAACGGCGATATCGAGCGCCGGCGCTATCGGAGATTCTGCGACCAGTAACGACTCAGGGGCATCCCAGATTCTGGCGGAATCTTCCTGCGACTCGGCGGACGCCATCTCAATCGGCGGGCTAGCGCAACTGCCCAACATACAGAAACCGACCACCGCGAGGAGTCGGGGCAACACTCGTCGATCACTCATAGGGCGTGGCCTCCTCAGTGGTACAGACGCGCCCACGGGTGAGGGTCTCCGTGCACCGGTATCCCCTCTCCCCCCGGTCGTAGCGGGAGAAGATTTTGACCACCTCCATATCCCTAGCGACCCCGGGAGCAGTCAGCGCAGTGCGCTGCGACAGAGACAAGCCATCTGCCGATCGCACGAACCGATGCTTGATCAGCAAACCATCCGGGAGCAGCACCCGAAAATGCAGCTGGTGTCCGTCCCACCAGCACTGCTCGGCACCGAGCAGGCTGGGCACCGACTGCGCGCCCGCCAGCTCGCAACTCAGGGCGAAACTGTTCTCTCGCTCAATGCGCACCCGCCGAACGTCCTGATACACCTCAAGCAGCCCTGGCTCAGTGACAAGCTCAGCCATTTTGGCCACTGCCACCAGCGTTTCTAAATCTCCCATTGGTGGACCTTGATAGCTCGCACCGCGCTCCGCCGCCTCGCGTCGGCGCCGAAGCTCTCGCTGCACCTCTCGAAACGAGGCATTGAGTTGGGTTTGCACGCTGTCGCTGCGGGCGTAATCCACCTCCCAATGACCCGACAGATCAGGGAGCGGACTGTCACCATGGGAAGTCGGCATCGTCGCGGGCTCGCTCGCACAGCTAAACAAACAGAGTGCGAGTGCGCTGAGAGCGGCCCTCGGTACCGCGCCCCGCAATCTATCTTTAATCGTCGTCAGCACTCTCGCTGAGCGCTGCCCCAAACGTTGAAGCCCGCAATACGCGGGGTGCCGGGCAGGTACATCTGATCGAGCGCCTGGATCCCGAAGCCCGCCTTACTTATCCAATTCACGATCGGTCGATTCAGATTGCAGCCCCCCAGCAATCGCCTCCACATCGGATTAATTCGTGCTTGCCACCGGGCAACAGATTCATCAGGCGCCTCGCCGTGCTCGCAAAACACCAGCCTTCCCTCTGGCTTTAACACACGACGTATTTCCTGTAAGGCAGCATGTCCATCGGGAATGGTGCACAGACTGAAGGTCATCAGCACCGTATCGAATGACTCGCTCGGCAGCGGCATCTCCTCCGCCGAGCCTTGAACAAACTCGAGCGGCACCCCCAACTGCGAAGCTCTGTTTTGAGCCAGACTCCAGCTGGTGACGCAAGGGTCAATGCCCACTACTGCATCGACCCGCTTAGCATCGTAATAAGGCAGGTTATGCCCCGCCCCCATACCAATCTCCAACACCTTGCCTTGAGCCAGCGGCACCACCTTCTCGCGCTGCTTCAGGATTGGCTTAGTGCCGCAGGCGCAGGTCACCAACCTCGGCACAATCGTATCGCTATAAAATCCCATCACTGACCTCCCCTTCGACCTCGCAGTCTACACCGACCCCATATCGAATGACGGCGCCTTGGGCTTCACCGCTCGGTCGATCCAGCTCAAGCATTGTCGTCTGGGAGACCGCCTTGAGCTGCTCGCGCAGCGGCGGCCTGTGCCTCAAGTGCAGCGCTTAGGGTGGCTTCCTGCTGCAGCGGATCCGGGGGCCGCTCTGACTCGGGATAGGCGTCTGGATCAATACGACGCATCTCTTCCTCAATCCACTCAGATACTTTTTTGATCAAATCCGCGGCGCTTTCGCCGGGTGACGGCGCGATCGGCGGTCCAAAGGAG
>CAXEVD010000450.1:0-2205 GCA_963999395.1 uncultured Halieaceae bacterium | reverse complement strand
CTTCTCATTGAAGGCGATGATCATGTGGGAAGAGAAGTCATCCTGGCTTCCAGACTTTGCGATAGTGCCGGAGCACTCATCGACATTGACCCCACCACACCACAGGCGGCCGACACTGCTACAGCGAGCGGTCTGCGAACCTGTTGGCGTTGAAGTAGTGGAGAAACAAGTGGCTTTTGCGTTGTTTTCATGTGTTGTTTTCCTCTCGAACACACTCTCGTCAGAGTGGGCTTATTGGTAAATTGCGTCCCTCGCGAAAAGACAACAAAAACCGTCCCCCTCCCGCGTTGCATTTGTGCAACTTTGTAACCCATAACTAGGGTTTAAGGCAATCACGGCACCTACCTAATTCGGGGCATTCATCTCAGTGCAGTCTTCCTCCAACTGGACAATAGTCTGAGTCGGTGACTTGTACCAAGCATCAGGCAACCCTGCAGGCCAACGTTAATTAATGTTTTTATTGGATTTAATGCCTTTGCGGGGGACATTACGGTCGAGCAAGCAGGACCGCTGCCACACCTGTCGTCCAATAGGTAGAGAACGCACCGGCTTCAGAATCCGCAATTAGCAGTCTGAATACCCTCTATTGGCCATATTCATTCGATCAATTAGTTGCGCGAGCCAACTCGAGGGCAATTGGCAAAAGCCAGCGTCGGGTTCAGACTAGCTGACGCTATTGTCTGAGAGGCCCCGCCATGAACATTCAAGAGCCCGCCAGAGAGGTCCCGGTCATTCATGAAACCGAGGTCTTGGTCGTGGGGTCCGGCCCGGGAGGGTTGGCCGCCGCACTGGGCGCGGCCCGCGCTGGGAGTCAGGTCACCTTACTGGAACGGTTTGGATGCTTTGGCGGCAACATCACCGCGGTCGGGGTGGAAGGTTTCGCTTGGTATCGCCACGAAAAGACGGTCGATGCCGAGGGCGTCGGCATCGAGTTTGAAACGCGTGCTCGGGACATGGGCGCCGCAGTGAAAGAGCCTCAATCGGACAGCCACGCCATCGATGGCGAGGCCTTTAAGTGGGTGGCTGACACGCTAGTGGAGGAAGCCGGCATCACGCCCATGCTACACCGGCTTTTTGTTGCCCCGATTATGAAAGAGAACGTCATCAAAGGCGTGATCGTCGAGAGCAAGGCCGGCCGCGAGGCGATTCTGGCCGAGCGCATCATCGACGCTACAGGCGATGCGGATGTGGCGCACCGAGCGGGCGCAAGCACCCTCATGCAAGCCAAGGAAGACATGATCGGCGCCTCAGTCATGTTCTCGATGTCGGGGGTGAACAAGACAAGATTTATCGAGCACGTTAAAGCCGACCCACAAACCTATCGCGACTGGGCTTACGGGCAATGGACCGTCGAGACCGCAGGCAAGGAAGATGAGATGTTCTCGCCCTTTTTACGCAAGCCCTTCGAAAAAGCTCGCGAGGCGGGGTTGATTCCCGAGCACCTCGATACCATCGCCGGCACCTGGGGTGCGCTTTATGATACCGGGGATCTTACCTACCTGAACCTGGTCCACCTACTGGGCTATGACGGCACGGACCCGGATGACCTGACTCGCGGTGAGATGGAAGGTCGCAAGCAGGCCATGCTGGCGATTAAGGCGCTGAAGCAATACACCCCGGGCTGCGAAAACGCCAAGTTACGCAATTTCGGTATGACCTTGGGCATTCGCGACACAAGAAAGATCGAAGCCGCCTACAACATGACCGAGGCCGACGTGCGGAACCAGGGCCGGTTCGAGGACAGTATCGGTATCTTTCCCGAATTCATCGACGGCTACGGCATTCTCATTCTGCCCACCACTGGCCGTTACTTTCAGGTCCCCTTCCGCACCCTGCTACCCAAGGGCGTAAAGAATTTGATCTGCGCGGGTCGCATTACTGGCGGTGACCGCGTCAGTCACGCGGCGACGCGCAATATGATGTGCTGCACCGTCACCGGGCAAGGCGCCGGCGTGGCGGCAGCGGTGTTGTTCATGTTGTGCGTCCGGTATAATCCCACATTGACGGCCCTGCTCCAGAGAGATCTCCCGTCCTCTGCGTGAAAGCAGTGCAACCGGACCAAGCCCCGCATGCGATTCTCGGAGGTTACGAAGACCTTCTCCCCCCATACCACCGGCGAGCTGCTTCCCGGGCCCGGCAGGGGCACGGACCACGCTCGGCTCGATTCATCCAGTTTCAAGGGCACCGCCTGATCAGCCGCCACTC
>CAXEVD010000449.1:0-2207 GCA_963999395.1 uncultured Halieaceae bacterium | reverse complement strand
AAAGCGACCAACGAGGAGCGCGTAAGCAAGGTGCAGGAAGCCGCCAGGACACTTGGCCTGAGCAATCTGACAGCACGTATGCCCAAGCAACTTTCAGGCGGGCAGCGCCAGCGTATTGCCATTGGCCGCGCTTTGGCGACGCGCCCGGAGTTTATTGTGGCGGACGAGCCGGTCTCGGCGCTGGATGTAACCATTCAGGCGCAGATTCTCGACCTGCTCGCCGACCTCACCAAAGAGTACGGGCTGACCATGCTGTTTATCTCCCATGATCTGGCGGTGATTCGTCAAATCGCCGACCGTATTGCGGTGATGTACCACGGCAAGCTGGTCGAAGAAGGCTCTACCGCCAAAGTATTTGAAACGCCCCAGCAGGACTACACTCGCTCGCTACTGGCAGCGATTCCAGGGGCCAACGCGGCCTGAGATCTATGCGATTGTTCGCACCCATCAGCGAACTAAAAGTCTCACTTCGTTGCGGGTGAAGTCTACAAGGTAAAGCCCGAATCCAGTGTCACCAACTGACCTGTCACATAGTCAGAACCTGTAATCAGCGACAAAATCGTGTCAGCTACATCTTCGGGGGTGACCACGTGGCCCAGAGGCGTCTGATCAGCAAACATCTTTTTCAGGCCCTCGTACTGTTCGGCATCGCCGCCGCCCCAGGTGTTAAACGCCCAGTCGCCGTCAATGAGGCCTGGCAGCACTGCATTCACGCGAATCTGCTTTTTACCCAGTGTCTTGGCGAGTGTGCGGGTCAGGCTGTTCATACCAGCCTTGGACGCGCAGTAGGCGATCGAGCTGCCATTCGCTGTCATGCTGGCGATACTCGAGGTCATAACGATCTCGCCGCCCCCCGCCGCTTCGATGTGGGGCGCTGCCTCCCGGGACATTATGAAGGCGCCGATCAGATTGACCCGCAATGTGCGCAGCCAGATATCTTCGGTGAGCGCGTCGAGTTGATCATGGGGCACAAAGGTCGTGGTGCCAGCGTTATTGACCAGCACGTCGAGCTGTCCGAAATGCTCCACCGTGGTCGCCACAAGCCGCTTGCAGTCGGCCTCCTCCGAGACATCCGCCTGTACCGCCAGCGCCTGTCCGCCAGCACCCGTGATTTGATCGACAACGGCTTCCGCCGCCTCGGCAGACCGGCTGTAGTTCACCACCACCCGGGCGCCCATATCGGCAAGTTGGGTCGCCAACGCCGCGCCCACGCCTGAGCTCGCACCGGTAATCAACACCACTCGATCTGCTACTTCCATGATCAATACGCTCCACTAACGCTACTGAATCCAAGAGAGTGTATCGGCTGGGCGCCGTTTCGCCACCTTTCGAGGCTGCCTACTTATTGGAGCGTGGGTGCTTAAGACGCAGTCCGGAGTAACAACTACCGAAGCGGTAATTGGGAGGAGGTCCGTGAGGTGGCGCCTGCCACCTCACTTTGCGCTGGAGACGCTTAGACCAATTGTAGCGGCAGTGACCGCAGGCGCTGGCCAGTGGCTTTGTACACTGCATTTGCTACGGCAGGCGCAATGGGCGGGAGCCCGGGCTCGCCCACACCGGTGGGCTTGGTGCCGCTGTCGATGATCACAACCTCAATCTCGGGCGACTCATTCATGCGCAGCATGGGGTAATCGTGGAAATTGCTCTCCTTGATCGCACCGCGTTCGAGATTGAGCCCACCATAGACTGTGGCCGTGAGTCCGTAGATCACGCCGCCTTCGATTTGTGAGCGCACGATGTCGGGGTTCACCGCCTGACCGCAGTCGAGTACACAGGTCACCTTGTGCACGCGGATCTCGCCCTTCTCCACTGAGACCTCAGCGATTTCGGCCACGTCGGTGTAAAAAGAATGATGCGCTGCAAAGCCAAGATGATGACCCTCGGGCGGGTTCATTTTAGCCATGTGCTCACCCGCGACCCGGATCACGTTATTGAGGCGCGGCGTTTTCTGCGTGTTCTGCAAACGAAACCCCACCTCATCCATGCCCGCCGCTTCGGCCATCTCGTCAATCATCGATTCCTTGGCAAAGGCGGTATAGGAATGCCCCACCGAGCGCCAGTAGCCGGTGCGCAAACCCGGATCGGCTTGCACGTGACGCACTTCTGCGCTGACACTGTCATAGCCAAATTCCACCGCGCCTTCGGTACTGGCCGGATCCATCAGCAGGGTGCCGTATACCCAGGGGCCCAGATTGGCCAGTCCACGC
>CAXEVD010000448.1:0-2216 GCA_963999395.1 uncultured Halieaceae bacterium | reverse complement strand
TCGGTGACTATTTCAAACGCGAGGCGATTCAGTTTGCTTGGCAGTTTTTGACGGAGACGCTGCAGTTACCCCCCGAGCGGCTCTGGGTCACGGTACACATCAGCGATGACGAAGCCGCTCAGATCTGGGTAGACGAGATTGGGGTGGATCCCGAGCGGCTCTCCCGCCTCGATGAGGACAACTTCTGGCAGATGGGCGATACCGGCCCCTGTGGTCCGTGCTCCGAAGTCTTCTACGACCATGGGCCGGATGTTCCCGGCGGCCCCCCGGGCAGCGAGGATGATGATCTCGATCGGTATATCGAGATCTGGAATCTGGTGTTCATGCAGTACAACCGGGACGCTAAGGGTGAACTGCACCCGCTACCCGCGCCTTCTGTGGACACCGGGATGGGTTTGGAGCGCATCGCCGCGGTGTTACAGCATGTGCACTCAAACTATGAAATCGACCTGTTCACCGCTCTGATCAGTGCGGTGGCAAAACAGCTGGGTGCGAGTGACACCGATGACAAATCGTTACGAGTGATCGCTGATCACCTTCGTTCCACGGCATTCCTGATTGCGGATGGCGTCGTGCCGGGCAACGAGGGCCGGGGATATGTGCTGCGGCGAATTATTCGTCGCGCGATTCGACACGGCAACAAGCTGGGCGCCAAGGAGCCCTTCTTTGCCAAGCTGGTGCCCGCTTTGGTGGCTCAAATGGGCCCGGCGTATCCACAGCTTGTTACCCAGCAGTCGGCGATCACTTCGGCCTTGCAGGGCGAGGAAGAGCAATTTGCCCGGACGCTCGATAATGGTATGGCCATCCTTGAGGAGGCGCTGGAGCAGATTGCTGACCAGACCATCCCGGGCGATGTGATCTTCAAGTTGTACGACACGTATGGATTCCCCGTTGATCTGACCAATGATATCGCTCGTGAGCGTGGGTTGAGTCTGGATATTGAGGGGTATGAGATGGCGATGGCTTCTCAGCGGCAACGATCCCAAGATCATGCCGGATTCAAGGTGGATTACAGCCAGAGCCTTAAGCTTGAGGGCGAGACAGAGTTTCTGGGTTATGAGGCGGATCAAGCTGAAGGATTTGTGTTCGCTATTTTAGTCGACGGTGCCGAGCAGGAATATCTGGAGGCAGACCAGTCTGGTGTAGTGATTTTGGATCGCACGCCCTTCTATGGAGAGAGTGGTGGGCAGGTAGGTGACTGTGGTCGTCTAACAGCAGCTGACGGGGCGGCAGATGTCACCGATACCACCAAGACGCAGGGGCATCACCTGCACCATGTGACCGTGACTGCGGGCTCGATCAAGGTGGGCGACACGGTGAATGCCCAGATCGATGCCACTTTGCGCAATAAGACACGCCTTAACCACTCTGCGACGCATCTCCTGCACGAAGCACTGCGACGGGAGTTGGGAGATCACATTCTGCAGAAAGGCTCGCTGGTTGATTCCCAGCGCCTGCGCTTTGATTTTTCCCATGGCGAGCCGGTATCCGCAGGAACCCTCGCGCGTATCACTGCGATGGTTAACGACCAGGTGCGTGCCAACGCAGAAGTGTCAACCGAACTGATGAGCATGGATGAAGCGATCGCTGCAGGTGCCATGGCGCTCTTTGGCGAAAAATATGGCGACGAAGTCAGGGTGCTGACAATGGGCGCTGATCGCTTTTCGGTAGAGCTCTGTGGTGGCACTCATGTCTCGCGGACGGGTGACATCGGTCTTTTCTGGATCATGGGTGAGGCCGGCGTGGCAAGCGGTGTGCGACGCATCGAGGCGGTGACGGGGGAAGCGGCGCTCGCGCACGTAACGACTATGTCGCAAACAATGCAATCGGTATGCGGCGCGCTCAAGGCCACTCCGGAGACCGCCTCTGGCAAAGTCGAGGCACTGCGGGCCGAGGTGAGGGACCTCGAGAAAGAGTCGGCCCGACTGCGTCAGAAGCTGGCGACGTCAACGGGCGGTGACCTCACTCAGGACGCGGTTGAGGTCGAGGGCATTAAGGTGCTTGCCGCGCAAATAGAGGGCGCCACGGCCTCGACGTTGCGCGATACCCTGGATCAGTGTAAGAACAAGCTTGGCACCGGCGTCATCCTGCTCGCTGCGGTCGAGGAGGGTAAAATCGCGCTGGTGGCGGGTGTGACCTCAGACACGACTGACCGGGTCAAAGCCGGCGATGTGATCAAACATTTTGCGGGTGAGCTCGGTGGCAAAGGGGGTGGA
>CAXEVD010000447.1:0-2223 GCA_963999395.1 uncultured Halieaceae bacterium | reverse complement strand
TTCGTGCTGTCTTCCAAGGCCCTCGCTGATCGACTACAGCCACAGTTAGAACTGATGTCGGACACACTGCAGGCCGCGCGTTTCGATGAGGTCTCGCGCATCCAGGATCTGGTCAGTCAAATGCGCGCGCGGCGCGATCAGGGCATCACCGGTAGCGGACATGCACTGGCCATGACCGCGGCCTGTGCGGGTATGAGCCCCCTCGCGAAACGCGGCCACGAGCAAGGAGGGCTTGAGGGCATACGCACGCTGCGTGCGCTAGATGACGTACTCAAAAATGACGGTGAGCTGGAGGCGCTCGCTCACTCGCTGGGCGCCATCCATCAGAAGCTGGCAGGTGCGGGCGCACCGCTTTTGTGCACCGTCGCCGATGACCCCAACATTCGGTCTGCTAGCGAGGCCGCTGCTCAGTGCGCAGACACCCTACCAACGAATTCCCATAACGGCATCTCGCTGGAACCGGTCCGCGCTGCGATTCAAGAAATTTGGGTCACCAACACCCAGGTGAATTTCTGCGCCAAGGCCTATCCGACGGTGCCCTCCGGCCACCCCGATGCGCCGGCTCTGTCGGTACTCGCCGCTTTCCTGCGCAATGGCTTTTTACATCGCACTATCCGGGAACAGGGCGGCGCATATGGCGGTGGCGCCAGCCACGACCCCAACATCGCCGCTTTTCGCTTCTTCTCTTACCGCGACCCCCGCTTGGTCGAAACGCTTGACGACTTCGATGCCTCCATCGCCTGGCTACTGGAGACACAGCATGAGCAGTTGGCGCTGGAAGAGGCGATCCTGAGTGTGATGGCGAGCCTTGATAAGCCAGGGTCTCCTGCCGGCGAGGCAAAGCGAGACTTCCACGAGCGTCTATTCGGTCGCACTGCAGAACACCGCCGCATCTTGCGCGCAGGCATTGTGGGCACCACCCTCGATGATCTCCGCCTTGTGGCAGAAACCTACCTGAAGCCCGAGCTTGCCAGTACAGCGGTGGTCACCCACACCGCAGGTGCGGAAATCGTGGCAGAGCGTCAGTTACCACTCACCCGACAGGATCTTCTCTGAGCGAGAGCAAATAGCCCTCACCGCGGGGTGCCCAGGCGCGCAGAAAATCCTCACGGGTCCAGATCAACCGGCCCTGTGAAGGATCAGCCAGCGCAACGTGGTGACCGGCCAGCCCGGTCAGCAGGCTGAAATGGGGCCCGTGTCTAACTGTAAGTACACCAGCACCGGCAGCCTGATAGTCGACAGCGACGCGGTACCACACAGGCCTAGTACGAAAATCCATATTCTCATGTTGCTGGCTCCTAGCTATTCAAGATCATACCGAATTGAGACTCGGTCACCGCCGATCGTGGTAGAAAGTCTGTCATGACCGGCTCAACACCTACTTTGCCAACTGGACTATTGCCTCATCACGTCATAGGCAAGCACAATCGTTCCGCGCCCCGGCGAGGTCGCTGAAGGACAGGAGAGAATACGATGATGGTGAAGCGTGTGGCGGGCGCACTGGGTGCCGAGTTGCAGGCCGTCAACTTGGGCGACGGATTTGACGCCGAGCTAGCCGGTACCCTGCGCGCACTGCTCAATAAGCACGAGGTGCTGTTTCTCCGCGATCAAAACATTGAACCCGCCGCGCAAAAAGCGCTGGCCGCGATTTTCGGACCGCTGCAGACCCACCCGGCTTACAACACGGTAGAAGGCCTGCCTGAGGTGATGATTCTGGAGAGCACCCCGGAGAATCCCTCAAAGATTGAAGTCTGGCACTCGGATATGACTTTTCGCCAGCACCCGCCTTCGGTCACCGTACTGCGGGGGATCACCATCCCGGAAGTCGGCGGTGACACGCTTTTTGCCAGCATGACCGCCGCCTACGACGCCCTGTCCTCGGCGATGCAGCGCTATCTGGATGGACTGGTCGCGGTCCACGATTTTAGTCACGGCTTTAAAGAGAGCCTGGCAGAACCCGGGGGCCGGGAGCGTTTGGCTAATGCCTTGACCGCCAACCCGCCGGTACGCCACCCGGTGGTGCAAACTCACCCTGAAACCGGGAAAAAGGTGCTGTTCGTGAATGCCTTGTTTACGACTCACATTGAGGGTCTGCCACCGCTGGAGTCGGCTGAGGTCCTGCAGTTTCTGTGGCGCCACGCCAGTCTTCCGGAGTTCACCTGCCGCTTTCACTGGGAGCCCGGCTCCATCGCTTTCTGGGACAACCGGGCCACCTGGCATTAC
>CAXEVD010000446.1:0-2233 GCA_963999395.1 uncultured Halieaceae bacterium | reverse complement strand
TTAACCATCGCCTGCAATCCGAAGCCGAGCGCGCGGGGGCAAGCCTGACCTGCCTGCAGAGCAACAGCGAGCAGGAAATGATCGAGGCGGTTCATCAAGCGCGCGCCGATGGCACCCAGTTCATCATTATCAATCCGGCGGCCTTTACCCATACCAGTGTGGCGCTGCGCGATGCGCTGGCCGGCGTCGATATCCCATGCATCGAAGTGCACATTTCCAACGTATATGCCCGCGAGCCTTTTCGCCATCACAGTTACATCTCGGACATCGCCGAGGCGGTGATCTCGGGGCTCGGTAGCTTCGGCTATGACTGCGCATTGGCCGCAGTCCTGCAGTCCCTCGATACCCATTCCACGACCCATTGAAGGAACCCACATGGATATTCGCAAAGTCAAAAAACTGATCGAACTGCTCGAGGAGTCGAATATCGGCGAGATAGAGATCAAAGAGGGCGAGGAATCGGTTCGTATCAGCCGTCACGGCAATCAACCCGCAGCGCCTGTAGCTTATGCGGCACCGGCGCCTGTTGCGCCCGCTCCCGCGCCCGCGGCGGCCCCGGCCCCGGCACCCGCTGCTGAGGCGGCTGCGCCCGCTGCCGCACCTGTGGTTGACAACGCGGTGTTGTCGCCCATGGTGGGTACCTTCTACCGAGCGCCCAGCCCCGAAGCGCCCTCGTTCGTCGAGGTAGGCCAGACCGTGCGCGTGGGTGATGTGCTCTGCATTGTCGAGGCCATGAAAATGATGAATCAGATCGAAGCCGATCGTGCTGGCACGGTGACTGCGATTCACGTAGATAACGGCGAAGCCGTCGAGTTTGATCAGCCCCTGATCTCCATTTCCTGAAGCGTGGGTAAGCGACCCCAAAAGGACATGCCCCATGCTTGAAAAAGTACTGATCGCTAATCGCGGCGAAATTGCGCTTCGCGTGTTGCGCGCCTGTAAAGAGTTGGGCATCAAGACCGTGGCCGTGCACTCCACAGCCGATCTGGATCTCAAGCACGTTCGCCTCGCCGACGAGGCCGTGTGTATTGGTCCGCCGCCCTCGGCGCAGAGTTATCTCGACGTGCCCTCCATAATCAGCGTGGCCGAGCTGACCAACGCAGACGGCATTCACCCCGGGTACGGCTTCTTGTCAGAAAACGCTGACTTTGCAGAGCAGGTAGAGAATAGCGGCTTCACCTTTATTGGCCCCACCGCGGACACCATCCGCTTGATGGGTGATAAGGTCTCAGCCAAGCAGCAGATGCAGCGCACTGGGGTACCCACAGTGCCGGGCTCTGATGGCGCACTGCCCGATGATCCGGACGAGGTGATTCGGATCGCGAGAGAAATTGGTTTCCCTGTAATTGTGAAGGCGGCAGCTGGCGGCGGTGGTCGCGGTATGCGGGTGGTGCACAACGAAGAGGTGCTGCTCTCCTCCATACAGGTGACCCAATCCGAGGCCCAGGCCGCCTTCGGCTCGCCGGTTGTCTACATGGAGAAATTCCTACAGCGGCCGCGCCACGTCGAAATTCAGGTGCTGGCGGACGGGCAGGGCAATGCGGTTCATCTCGGTGATCGCGACTGCTCGCTTCAGCGTCGCCACCAGAAAGTCATCGAGGAGGCGCCCGCCCCCGGTATCGATGATGCCCTGCGCAACGAAATTGGAGAGGCTTGCGTGCGCGCCTGCCTTGATATGGGCTATCGCGGTGCGGGTACCTTCGAGTTTCTGTTCGAAGACAACGCGTTTTACTTCATCGAAATGAATACCCGGGTGCAGGTTGAGCACCCCGTGACCGAAATGATCAGCGGCGTGGACATTGTTCGCGAGCAGCTGTTGATTGCCGGCGGTGCGCCGCTTTCGATCAAGCAGGAGGACGTGTCATTAAAGGGTCACTCGATCGAGTGCCGCATCAATGCAGAGGATCCGCGGACGTTCATGCCCTCACCCGGCACTATCAAAACCTTCCATGCACCGGGCGGCCACGGCGTGCGGGTCTTCACCGGAGTGTGTCTAGTACTAGGCATCGGCTGCGCTCCAGTCCTGTACAAGAAAACGCGGGCCGGCCACGACTACTTCAGTAGCGAAAAGCCGGAGGCCGTCGAGCGCGGCCTCGAAGCGAAACAAAAGGAAAAATACGCCGACCTAATCAAGCGCAATGGCTGAGTGCGTCCTGTCGCTGATCGTCGCGGAGACCGTGCAGCGCTCGACGAATCAAGATAAACAGGGGTACGAGACCGGCTACCGATTTGT
>CAXEVD010000445.1:0-2241 GCA_963999395.1 uncultured Halieaceae bacterium | reverse complement strand
CCGAGAGGATACCGGCGGTGCTGCCGACCCGGGTCCCCAACCTGCTGGTCAACGGATCGTCGGGCATCGCCGTGGGTATGGCCACCAACATTCCGCCCCACAACTTGCGTGAGGTGGTCGCGGGTTGTTTGGCGACCCTGCAGAACCCTGACATCGATGTGGATGAGCTGATGCAGTACATCCCCGGCCCCGATTTTCCCACCGGCGCCCAGATCAATGGCCGTGCAGGGATTGTGCAGGCCTATCGCACCGGGCGCGGTCGCATCTACGTGCGGGCCGAGGCCGAGGTCATCAGCGATGAAGCGAAGGGTAAAGACACCATTATCATCCACGAGATTCCCTACCAGCTGAACAAGTCGCGCTTGATTGAGCGCATCGCCGAGCTGGTGAAAGAGAAGAAGCTCGAGGGCATCACCGAGCTGCGTGATGAATCTGACAAGGACGGTCTCCGCGTTGTGATTGAGCTGCGTCGTGGAGAGGTGGGTGATGTGGTGCTGAACAATCTGTACGCGCAGACCCAGCTACAGTCGGTCGTGGGCATCAACATGGTGGCCCTGGTCGATGGTGAGCCCAAGGTGCTCAATCTGAAGCAGATGATTGAGGCGTTTGTCCGCCATCGACGCGAAATTGTGACCCGCCGCACGGTCTATCTGCTGCGCAAGGCGCGCGAGCGGGGGCATGTCCTCGAGGGTCTGGCGATCGCGCTGGCCAACATTGATAATGTCATCGAGTTGATCAAGGCCTCACCGACCGCGTCCGATGCACGCGAGGAATTAATGGCGCGTTCATGGGCGCCCGGTGATGTGATGGCGATGCTGGAGCGGGCGGGGGCTGATGCCTGCCGACCCGACGACCTGCCCGAGGCATTGGGTCTGCACGACGGTCAGTATCACTTGTCACCCGCGCAGGCGCAGGCGATTCTCGATCTGCGGTTGCACCGCCTGACGGGCCTGGAGCACGAGAAGCTGCTCCAGGAGTACGCCGACAAGATTGCGGAAATTGCCGATTATCTGGAAATCCTCAGTGACCCGGACCGGCTCAAGCAGGTGATACGCGAAGAGCTTGAAGAACTCGTCGAAGAGTTCGGGGATGATCGCAAAACACAGATTTCCGATTCGGCCCATGACCTGACGGTCGAGGATCTGATTACCGAGGAGGATCGTGTTGTTACGATTTCCCACGGTGGATACGCCAAGACGCAGTCACTCACTGATTATCAGGCCCAGCGACGTGGCGGAACAGGTAGGAGCGCGACGGCGGTCAAGGACGAAGATTTTGTCGAGCACCTGCTGATTGCGAGCACCCACGCCACGATCCTGTGCTTCTCCAATCTGGGTAAGGTCTACTGGCTCAAAGTGTTCCATATTCCGCTGGCCAGTCGCACGGCCCGCGGGCGACCGATGGTCAATCTGTTGCCGCTGGATGAGGGCGAGCGCATCACCTCAATTCTGCCGATCGAGGGCTATGAGACGGACCATTTCATTTTCATGGCGACTGCCAACGGCACCGTCAAAAAGACCGATATGAGTCTGTTCTCCCGCCAGCGCAGTGTTGGCCTGCGCGCGATCGAACTCGAGGAAGATGACGTGCTGATTGGCACCGCGGTGACGGATGGCAGTCAGGACATCATGCTGTTTTCCAGTGAAGGTAAAGTAGTGCGGTTTGCCGAGTCAGGGGTGCGCGCAATGGGCCGGACGGCTCGCGGCGTCAGGGGCATCAAGCTCGGCGAGGGGCACCGCCTCATATCACTGGTGGTGCCTCAGGAAGGCAGCAAGATTCTCACCGTGAGCGAGAACGGCTACGGCAAACGATCGGAAACCAGTGAGTTTCCGGTCAAAGGCCGGGGCACCAAAGGTGTCATCGGGATGACGACCTCTGAGCGTAACGGTTCCCTGGTGGGTGCCGAGCAAGTCTGGGACGGTGACGAGATGATGCTCATCTCCAATCAGGGCACTGCTGTGAGAACCCGGGTTGAAGAGGTCAGCGTACAGGGGAGAAATACCCAAGGTGTGCGCGTGATCCGCACGCGAGAGGGTGAGGCGTTGGTAAGTGTCAGCCGGATCGCTGAAGACGACGTCGAGGCCACCGATGTGCAGGCTGCTGCAGGCGGTGCGACTGATGACGTGCCGTTTGCGGAACCCAGCGATGCCAATGGTTCGGCTGCGGAGGGGGACGAGGACACCGGCGAGTGACCCGAGCCCATAACTTCTGTGCGGGCCCCGCGGCGCTCCCGCAATCCGT
>CAXEVD010000444.1:0-2245 GCA_963999395.1 uncultured Halieaceae bacterium | reverse complement strand
ACCGCCAATGTTCACCACTGCAGTGGAGATTCCCTCGCTGACCAGTCGAGCGCGATGAAAGGCCGGCACCAGTGGCGCGCCCTGGCCACCTGCGGCCATGTCCCGGCGTCGGAAATCGCTGACCACCGTAATGCCGGTAAGTTCGGCCAGCCGATTCGGGTCGCCGATTTGTAGCGTGAAGGGTGTGTTGCCCTCGGGGTGGTGGCGGAGCGTCTGGCCGTGGCAACCGATTGCAGCCACGGTCGCAGCCTCTAGCTGTGTCGCCTTCAGTAATGTCGAAACCGCCACGGCATATTCTTCGGCTAGCTGCACATCGAGTGTGGCCAGTCGGTGTAGTTCGTCCCGCCCCGATTGTCGAAACGCCAGAATTTCGTCCCGAAGTGGCGCCGGCATCGGGCGATGATGGGAGCCAACCAGCTCGCTTTGATTCCCCTCGGTTTTGATGAGCACCGCATCAATACCATCGGCACTGGTGCCCGACATGAGGCCGATAAAGTAGGGTTGCGTCACTCGGCAAGGGCCACTTGCTGTGAGTTGCGGAGGCTGGCCAGCTGCTGCACGGGCTGCCGAATCGAGGCGAGGTACCGGGGCAGCTCCTCCTCGGGCAGCGATCGCGCTTTGGGCAGAATCTTGTGCACCGTGCGGGGATTGCGATGCACGCCATTCACCAGAAATTCGTAGTGCAGGTGAGGCCCCGTTGCCGCGCCTGTTGAGCCGACGGTGCCAATCACGTTGCCCTGTTTCACCCGCGCACCTTTCTTCACCCTGAGCCGGTGCAGATGCAGGTAATGGGTTTCGAACTGCTCCCCGTGTTGAATGAACACATAGTTGCCGTTTGGCCGGGTATAGCCCGCTTCGGTCACGCGCCCGTCGCCCGCCGCATAAACAGGTGTACCGCGAGCTGCGGCGTAGTCGGTACCGCGATGCGGGCGCCGGGTTTTATAAATGGGATGCAGTCGGTTTGGGTTGAAGTTTGAGCTTACGCGGGTGAAATCCAGCGGTGCCAGCAGAAAGGCCTTGCGCATGCTGACGCCGACTTCGTTGTAGTAGCTGGTGTCGCCCTCTGCATCAGTATACCGGTAGGCTTCGAACGTCTCGCCGCGATTGGTGAAGCTGGCCGCCAGAATCGGGCCGTCGTCGTAGCGCTCGCCGTCCAGCACGAGCTCCTCGTACAGCACATGGATGGTGTCGCCGGTGCGGGGGTCCATGACAAAGTCGATCACACCACCAAAAATGCCCGCCAGTTCCATGATCATGCCGTCGCTCAGGCCGGCATCGCTACCCGCTATAAAAAGGGAGCTGTCGATGGTCATAGAGACATCCCGCGCGACCCGCTCGGGAACGCGCGTGAGGTCTGAGGCGATGAAGGCGTCGCCCTGCCGCTCATAGACCGTTGTCAAAAGCGGAGACTGCTCGTGTCGAAGCGCGAGTAGATCACCGTCGGGATCCAATTGGAAACTGATGGTCTCTCCGGGGTAGATCCGCCTGAGGGAGCGGTCGTCGTTGTCGCGCGCCACGCGGTATAGATCTGTATCGGTGAAACCGGCGCGGTTAAAGATCAGGCTCAGGTTGTCGCCATCCCCTACGATAAAGTCTCGCCGGGGAAGTTCGGGCGCCTCCTCCTCGATCACCTCGGGCGCGGCGGCGGTCGCCTCTTTGACGACTTCGGGGACCGTCTCCTTTATGGCTTCGGGCGCCGCCTCCACGACATTGATGACGGCGTCGGCGAGGACCTCGGCCGTTTCCGCGATCACGTTGGGCACGACCTCGTCGGACATCGCGGCGTTGGCGTGTCGCGCAGCGACGGCGCGCGCGAGACGCGGGAAGCACGGACCTGGTGCAGCAGCTGGTAGAACGAGTGCTGGCCCGGCGTCCCCGCCTCGCCGAAGACCACCTCGCCCGCCGGCGCCGTCAGCGCGGTCCCCTCGACGTCGACGCCCTTGCCGTTGCTCTCCATTTCCAGTTGCTGGACGTAGCGGGGGAAGAGCGACAGGGATCGCGCGTAGGGCAGCACCGCGCGGCAGTCCCTTTCGTATATAACGGCGTTGAGGAAGCCGACGAGGGCCAGCACCACCGGCAGGTTCTCCGCCAAAGGCGCGTCGCGGAAATGTAAATCCATGGCCCGCGCGCCTTTTAGCAAATCGCGCACGGGCCGGACGCCGTACTGGAGCGCGAGCGGCAGGCAGCCCACGGGCGACCAGACCGAGTAGCGGCCCCCGCGGCGATTGCTGTGGAGAGACCGTCC
>CAXEVD010000443.1:0-2249 GCA_963999395.1 uncultured Halieaceae bacterium | reverse complement strand
GGTCGGAGCCCTTGAAATTAAAGCGCCCTACATACGAGCGCGACGGCACCTCGTAGTTGCCAATGCGGATAATATCAAGACCATCTGAGACCTCTTCCCACACGGTTTTACTGCCGTCGAGGTCATCGCGGGACTGATCCACGTAGCCAAGCTCCACGGTTTCACCGACCGTGACCTCGCCACCGTCAGGGGTCTCAAGGCCCATCAGGATGCGGAACAGCGTCGACTTGCCCATACCGTTGGCACCGATAATGCCAACGATGCTGCCTTTGGGCACCGTGAAGCTCACGTCTTCGAACAGCAACCGATCATCAAAGGTTTTTCGCAGTCCGCTGACGTCGACCACTTTATCGCCCAGTCGCGCACCCGGCGGAATGTAGATTTCGTTGGTCTCGTTGCGGGTTTGGAACTCTTGAGAATTCAGTTCCTCGAACCGCTGCAGTCGCGCCTTGTTTTTCGCCTGCCGGCCCTTCGGGTTGGAGCGCACCCACTCGAGTTCGGCCTTAATGGCTTTTTGGTGTGAGGCCTCCTGACGCTGTTCCTGCTCTATCCGCTTTTCTTTCGCTTCTAGCCAGGTTGAGTAGTTGCCCTCGTAGGGAATGCCCCGGCCGCGGTCCAGCTCGAGAATCCACCCGGCGGCGTTGTCGAGGAAGTACCGGTCGTGGGTGATCGCTACGACAGTGCCGGGGAAGTCCTCCAGAAAATGCTCCAGCCACGCGACAGACTCGGCGTCGAGGTGGTTCGTGGGTTCATCGAGGAGCAACATGTCCGGCTCCGAGAGCAGCAACCTCGCTAATGCGACCCGGCGACGTTCACCGCCAGACAGTGTGTCGACGTTGGCTTCCCATGGGGGTAAGCGCAAAGCGTTTGCCGCAATATCAAGTCGCGTATCGAGGTTGTGCGCGTCTTTGGCCTGAATAATATCCTCTAGACGAGCCTGCTCCTTGGCCAGTGCGTCGAAGTCAGCCTCGGGCTCGGCATAGTCTGCATAGACCTTCTCCAGTCCTGCCAGTGCATCGATCGCTTCCTGAACGCCTTCCTCGACGTTGCCGCGGACATCCTTTTCCGAGTTGAGCTGGGGTTCCTGCGGCAGGTAGCCGATCTTGATGTCCGGCTGAGGGCGTGCCTCACCCAGAATCTCGGTATCGATGCCCGCCATGATCTTGAGCAGAGTCGATTTCCCGGCTCCGTTCAACCCGAGCACGCCGATCTTCGCGCCCGGGAAAAACGAGAGCGAGATGTCCTTCAGGATCTCCTTTTTGGGCGGGACAATCTTGCCGACCCGATTCATGGTGTAGACGTATTGTGCCAACTTAGAGCTCCGACAGTATCAAGCGAGGTGCAACACGCGCGGTGATGGTGTCCGCACCCTTTTTTTGCGGGCGTCGAGTTTACTGAAAGGCAGGCACTAATGGCTATGGGGGAGTTCTTGTTTTTGGCTGTGCTGGCCTTGTCCGCATTGCGTACTGTCTGATCACGCAGCACGCGTTTAAGTCATTCTTCGCGTAACCCTCAATCCGCTCGATGCGGGCAGGGTCGATATCCATGCAGGTGATTTGGTGCCCGACCTCGGAGAACACTGCCGCCTGCACCAATCCGACGTAGCCGCTGCCGAAGATACTGATTCGCAATGTTTTTCTCCTTAATCCGATCGGAATATCGTAAACGTAAAGTCATGACAGTTTGTAGTGTCACAATGATAAAACCCTGACGCTGGGGCCATGTTCCGCTAACATTTGCCCCCCAATTGAAAATCACGGAACGGTTGACCCGTTCCAAGCCGCAGGAAGCCGCTATGAATCAAGCTGCCACCCATTTGTCGCAGTATCTCGACCGCGATAGTCAGACCATTGAAGCCTTTGATGCCGAATTGTGGTCCGCCATGAGCGCTGAAACCGTTCGCCAGGAGGAGCACATCGAACTCATTGCTTCAGAGAACTACTGCAGTCCCCGCGTGTTTGAGGCTCAGGGCTCGGTGTTGACCAATAAATATGCCGAGGGCTATCCCGGTCGGCGTTATTATGGCGGTTGCGAATTTGTTGATAGAGCAGAAGAACTAGCAATAACGCGGGCGAAAGATCTATTCGATTGTAAATATGTCAATGTACAGCCACATTCTGGAGCACAAGCAAATGGTGCAGTATTTTTAGCTTTATTAAGCCCAGGTGATACTTTTATGGGAATGAGTTTAAACTCAGGAGGTCATATAACTCATGGATTAAAAATTTCAATGTCTGGTAAATGGTTCA
>CAXEVD010000442.1:0-2253 GCA_963999395.1 uncultured Halieaceae bacterium | reverse complement strand
GCCACCGGCCACACCGTAGACCCGTTGCCGGACCAGGGACTTGAGCTCATGACGAATCATCCGGGGATCCCGCTGGTCGGTCAGAGTCTCGGCCAGCCGTTGGGTTAACCGGTGTTGTTTGTCGACTTCGCGCAGTAACAGCAAGCCGGCATCGGAGGTGATATGGCCTCCGGAGAAGTCGGTTTCAATCTGGCGGCGGGAAAGTGGCGAGAAGGTCAGTTTTTGAGGTACCATTTTGGATAGCGGTTGTTGGTGTTGATTGATGGTGTAAGGTCCTGAAATTTTAACACTTTCAGCCGCTTTCTTTTATCCCCTCATGAGAAATTCGGGCTAGACTGCCCCTTGATTCACAACAGATAATAGATCACCTGCTCAATGGGGGCAGGGGGCTTCTGGGCACACCAATTAATCATGGTTGGTGCCGATAACATGCTGGAGAATATTTTGATTAGTTGCCCCAAGTGTGAAGGGGTGTGAGTATGGTGCTACTATGATTTCCCTGATGATTGACCTAAAGGAGAAGCTCATGAAATGTCCAGTATGCGAGAGTGTTGATCTGACGATGGCCGATCGACAAGGTGTGGAAATTGATTATTGCCCCAAATGCCGGGGCGTGTGGCTGGACCGGGGGGAGCTGGACAAGATCATCGAGCGTAGTGCCGTAGAACTGGCGCCGCCACCACGTCGCGAGCCAGAACCCCGAGGCTATGACAAGCACGGCGGTTACGGCAAGCATGGAGGCCATGGCAAACATGGGTATCGCCGCAAGTCCTGGTTGTCGGAAATTTTTGATTAGACAGGTTTGTTCAGGCGGCGCAACTCGGGTGGACATGGGCCTGCCTGGTGTCACCGCGGCGCAGGATCCTTACGTCTGGACTTTGACCTGGGGCCTTGACGCGCACCGCGGTCATCTGGTGGTCAAGGATGCGATACGTTGTGTTGGCGGAGGTGAACGTCACCCTTAGAGGAAGCAAATCATGGGACATCATCTTTTCCGGCGACCCAAACACAGACGGTATCGCGACATGGGTGGGTATTATGAGGGCGATGACCATTCCGGCTATCGCGAACGCAGAGCCCTGCCGGTGCTGAATATTCCGACCTCGGTCATCGTGGCCGGGCTGGTCATATGGTCTGCGCTTTCGCTCGGCGCTTGGTGGCTGGTCGATCCGGTCCTCTCCTGGATCTCCGGTGCAGCCGGGCCACTGGCCGATACCGGAGCGGGGCTTGCGAAGTGGTTTGGCCTTGGGGAGGAAGCCACGGCTTTACGTGATGCGGCCAATATTGAGGGGCTGCTCGGCTGGGCGGGTGGATCGATTCATTTTCTTGTCAAGACGGTCGTTCTGCTGGTTTGGGTTGCAGGGCTGATCGCGCTGATTGCAATACCCGCTGTCCTGCGACGAGGACAACGGCGACAGTAGTGCCCGAAGACTGATCGGAACCACCTTGCGCATGACATCCGAACCTCCGGTCATGACCGGACCGCTTCTCTTTCTCGACCATGTCGAGAAATATGTGTTACGGCTCTCTGTCCTTTTCATTGCGGACAATGGCGAGTGCCCGGAGCCAATCGAAACGGTCCACGGCGTACATACAGCGGAAATCCTCGCGGAATACGATCATATGACCGTTTGGCGAGCACGCTTCGACCTGCCCGCAAACCGCTCGTCCTGTTATGCCTGGAACGGCCAAAGTTACTCCTTGGCAAGTGATTTTCGAGGCGATATACGGATCGCCTATGTGTCCTGCAACGGCGAGGAGATCGGCGATCTTGAGCGCGAAGGCTCCGAGCGCAACGCGATGTGGGCGCGCCTGCGGGAAGATCACCGGAGCGCGCCCTTCTCCCTGCTGCTGCATGGCGGCGATCAGGTCTATGCCGATCAGGTGACCGAGGGGCATCCGCTGAGCGAGAACTGGCCCGAGCATATCCCGAAGGACCCTTCCCGCGCCGATCTGGCCGATCTGCGCCATCACCTGCGCGAACGCTTTCTGGAACGCTATACTGGCCTTTACCGCGCGCCGGAATTTGCCTGGATCGCCGCGCGCGTGCCCTCGCTGATGCAGTGGGACGATCACGACATCTGCGATGGCTGGGGGTCGCTGCCGCGCTCGAAAACCTATTCCCCGGTTGGCCAAACCCTGTTCGAGGTCGCGCGCGAGAGTTTCCTGACCTTTCAGCACGCCTCGGCGGACGGCGATCTGCCGCGGCGCTTTCATGACCCGTCCGGCCTGCATCTGGGCTGGAGCGTCCGC
>CAXEVD010000441.1:0-2254 GCA_963999395.1 uncultured Halieaceae bacterium | reverse complement strand
GGAGTTGTGCTCGGATGAGCGCGTTGTCTGGTTCCTCGGCCGACGCCAGATGGGACATTGCCGTGATTTCACCGATGCCATACGACAGCAGGGTGTTACGAATGCCCGCGTACCGCTCGGCTGTAAATCCCAGCCGATGCATGCCGGTATCAATTTTGATCCACGCCTGAGACAGATCTGCCCCCAGCGTTTTGCACCACTCTAGTTGCTCGTCGGAGTGTATGACCGGCCAAAGGTTCAGTTTGCCGGCCAGAGCGAGATCGCTGGCAGTATGGGGCCCCTCCAGAATCAGTAGTGGGGCGTCAACCCCCGCCTCGCGGAGCGCCACGGCCTCTTCAGTAAACGCCACCGCCAGGGCATCCACACTGTGCTGAATATGTTGTGCGACCCGAACCGCGCCATGACCGAAGGCATCGGCTTTCACCACGGCCATGAAGCGGTGGGCTGCCAGCGATCCCCGAAGGGTGTGAATGTTCTCGCCGATGGCGGTGAGATCGATGTGAACCGTTGTTGCGCGTGACATCAGGGACTACTGAAGCGGTGTCGCTGAAACAGTTTTTGTGCTGCTGACCAGCGCGGCCCCGGGCAACCCTCATTGACTGGCTTGCCGTCCAAAGAAACTACGGGCGCGAGCTCCTTGGTAGAGGAGCTCAGCCAGATTTCCGACGCGCTGAGCACCTCGTCACGACTCACCGGGCGGACCTCGACCGACCAGTCTGTATGCGCCTCGAGCAGTTCAAGGCACTGTCGTCGGGTGACCCCCGGCAGTTTTTGATGGTCGAGCTCTGGGGTCAGAATCTTGTCGCCGCGCACAACGAAGACATTGCAGGCCGCCGCTTCGGTGAGCTCATCTTGTTCGTTGAATAACAGTACTTCCTCGGCCTCCTCTTCAACGGCTTCCATCATGTGCAGTACGTTGCCCAGCAAGGCGGTCGATTTGATATGACAGCGCCCCCAACGCTGGTCTCGCCGGGTCACGGCACGAAAACACGAGGCTGTCTCGGGTGAACCGTCGGAGGGTGGGCTGATGTCGAAGGCGTAAGCAAAGACCGTCGGTAGCGGATGTTCAGGAAAAGCGTGTTGCCGCTTTTCCACCACCCCGCGGGTGATTTGCAGATAGATTCCCAGATCGCCAGCGCCGTTCCGTGCCACGATATCATCTAGGATGCCGATCAAATGCCCGTCCGAATGAGGCTGGGTTAAGGCGATACCATCCAGTGACTGTTGGAGCCGCTCAAGGTGGTATTGCAAGGCCACCATCTTCCCGTCGTAGCAGGGTATGACCTCGTAGACGCCATCGCCGAACAAAAACCCGCGATCCATTGGCGAGATGCGCACGTTGGCGAGGGGCGCGAAGTCACCGTTGAGGTAGGCGATCGTCATGCCTGTACTCCTGATGTCAGCGTGTAGTGAACCGCTTGCATGAGACGCTCGCCCTCCGCGGCGGGAAACCCGTCCTCGGTTGGGGTTGCCTCACCCGTCACGCCATCAATCGCGCCGCGCGCCACCAGATATGTCAGATCTTCATCAATACGGTGTTCAGCGCTGTGTTTTGAGTCAGTGAGCCAGTGCGTGACGGCGCATAGTGCATAGGCGGCCCAGTTGGAGACGTCCGCCACCACCAACTCGTCACAGGTGCTGATAGCAGGCTGAATATTGAGTTTCGACAAGCTGTCCAGCACGTTCCCCATCCCCAGTTCGTTGCCACCGTCGCCAATGGCAATGGTAGGGCAGTTAGCCTTAGCAAGGTAGGGTTCAGCGCCGCCGCATCTCGCGGTAATGTCGGTGCCGGCCATGTTGTAGCAGCGCCCATCTGATGCGCTACCGGGTCGTTCTATGCTAATGAACAATGCGGGTGGTTGCGATCGGTACAGCGCATCGGCCGCAGCGCTCGCGCCGTCTTCTGCAGAGGTCAGTAGCGACTGGCAGTTGAAGTCTTCCTGCAGAGCGGCCACGACCTGCGCATCAGAGAGGATCACGGGGTCACTGCCAAGGTGCTGGCACAGGCGGTAAAGTGCCATGGCACCTGCCGGTCCATCGGTCTCAAATGACTCACCCACCGGAAAACCCGTCAGGATATAGACGCGGCCTGCGCACTGACTGATCAGTTGCGCGGCGCGCAGCAGATAGCCCCGAGTCATCTGCTCGCGCACGTTTGCCATACCGCGATGATTCCGGGCGACCAGCGTCCCCTCAATACTGGCAGAGAGGGCGATGGCGTTAGTGTGTGTCACGCAAACGGGTCTCCAAGTAG
>CAXEVD010000440.1:0-2264 GCA_963999395.1 uncultured Halieaceae bacterium | reverse complement strand
TGCCCAGTGCGAATACCACGCAAACAATGAAGAGTGCCGCGTGGGTTAAGCGAGTGATTATGGCGTTGGCTAACATGCTGTTTCCTGAGTCCTGAGCCCTGTGCGGCAGTGGGTGACTGCGGGTTATACGGTGGGCGCGCCAAAAAGGTGCGTGAGGCTACCACAGGCTTTGGTCCCAAGGGCAGACACCTGCGCTACACTTTCTCTGGTGATTTGACCCTTTGAGATGTGATGCGTTTTAGCGACCACAGACGGCAGTACACGTTAGGCGGCTTGCGGCGCGCGGACCTCGCGGAGGATCCGGTGGAGCAGTTTGTGGCTTGGCAGGATCAGGCCATTGCGGCGGGCCTGGCGGATCCAACGGCCTGCGTACTGGCTACCCTGCAACCCGATCAGACCCTGCGCCAGCGTATGGTGCTGATGAAGGGTGTGGATGCGCGTGGTCTCGTGTTTTACACGAACTACCAGAGCGGTAAAGCGGCGGCGCTCAAAGAGTGCGATCAGGCCTCGGTGTTGTTTCCCTGGAATGAGCTCGACCGTCAGGTATCGGTGAGCGGCGCAGTTGAGCGCGCCAGCGAGGAAGAGTCCGACGCCTACTTTGCCTCGCGCCCCCGCGATAGCCAGTTGGGGGCCTGGGCTTCGGCGCAGAGTCGGGGGATAGAGAATCGCGAGGCGCTGATGCAGCAACTGGCGGATGTCAGTGCCCGCTTTGGTGAGGGTGAGATTCCCCGGCCCCCGCACTGGGGCGGCTACCGGTTGATACCTGTGAGCTGGGAGTTCTGGCAGGGCGGTGAGAACCGGCTGCACGACCGATTTCGTTACAACTGCAGAGATGACGGTGACTGGCAAGTAATGCGGCTACAGCCCTAAGGCTTGTCCAGCCGTTAGATAGCCCGACGGCTGAAGTAGTGAGGAAGCTTGGGTAGCCCTAGGAGCTGGCGCCGAATCAAATCGAGCCCTGCCGCTGCGACCAGTTTCTGGAACATGGCGCGGTCGGTGGGGATTACGGTTTGCAGCGTATGCATCTCGTTAGCCGTGCCCCAAGCGAGCCACACGGTGCCCACGGGTTTCTCCTCAGTGCCGCCATCGGGTCCGGCGATGCCCGAGACCGCAACGCCAATATCGGCCCCGGATCTTTCCAATGCCCCGCTCAGCATTTGCCGCACAACGGGCTCGCTCACGGCGCCCACGGTTTCCAATGTCTGCTTATCGACACCCAAAACTGAGTGTTTGATCGAGTTGGCATAGGTAATAAAGCCCGCCCCAAAGACGGCAGAGGAACCGGGCTCAGCGGTCATCATGGCGGCGATCAGTCCGCCGGTGCAGGATTCTGCCGTGACCATCTTTTTGCCTTGCTCGCGGAGCACCTGTTGCAGCGCGCCTGCGAGCGTGACGTCGTCCTCGCCAATGATGTGATCGCCAATCAGTCGTTCCAGTGTTTCGCGGCACTCGTCTACCTCAGGTGAGGCTGACCTGGCAGTGAGTTTGATCTCCAACTCCGGCATGCCGGCCCGAAAACCCAGCACCACGTTATTGGGCCAGGGTTCACTGTCTTCGTCGATTCTCGCCTGGGCGGTGGACTCGCCGATGCCAAAGGTTTGCAGTCGGACCCGGTGGCTCTCCCCGCCACCAATGGCGACCACGATCCGTTCACACACCTCGGGCAGCATGGCGCGCAATTCCCCGGGCACGCCGGGGGTCGTCAAAATGAGCGTGCCGCACACGTCCATCGCAAAACCGACGGCACTGCCGCGGAGGTTGTGGATGATGGCGGCGCCCTCGGGGAGCCAGGCCTGCTTCAGGTTGGCGTCGTTAGGTTCGATGCTGCGCGCCGCGCACCAGTCCCGAACATGCTTGTCGGCCTTGGGGTGCAGTACCAGTTCGACGCCCGCGGCCGCCGCCACCAGCTCGGCCGTCAGGTCATCCTGGGTGGGACCCAGCCCGCCGTTCATGATCAAGATGCGCGCCGTGCCTGCGGCTCGTTGCAACGCGGCAACCAGCCGCGCCCGGTCGTCCCCCAGGGTCACTTTCTCTGCGACGCCATGGCCAAACGCCGCCAGCGACTGGGCGATCATCGAGGAGTTGCTGTCGACGGTGTCCCCGCTCATCAGCTCGTCACCGGTGAGCAGCAAATGGATATCGTTATGGGTCATAGGTAAAGAGAGTGGCAAATTAGAGACGCTGGGTAGGCAAGGATAGCGCGTCTGTCTCATAACAGGCGGGTTCGGATGCGTCACGCGTCCGATGGGGCGCTGTCGGTCTCG
>CAXEVD010000439.1:0-2265 GCA_963999395.1 uncultured Halieaceae bacterium | reverse complement strand
AGGAGAGCTGTGCAGCACGGAAGACGCGCTCGGGGTGCGGCATCATAATGGTGACACGCCCGTCTTCATTACAGAGACCCGTGATGCCGTCAGGTGATCCATTCGGGTTATAGGGGTAGGTATCGGCGAGTTGCAGATCGTGATCGATAAAGCGCATGGCCACCAAGCCCGCGGCTTCTAAAGAAGCCTGCTCATCGGCTGAGGCGAACTGAGCGCACCCCTCTCCATGGGCCACGACGATGGGCAGGTGCGAGCCTTCCATACCTGACAGCAACACTGACGGCGAGGCCTCCACTCTGACCAATGACAGACGCGACTCGTACTGCTCGGAGCGATTGCGCGCAAAGCGTGGCCAGTGATCAGTCCCGGGGATAATTTCCTGGAGCGCTGACAGCATCTGGCAGCCGTTACAGACTCCCAATGCGAAGGTTTCGGTCCGCGCGAAAAACTGCTCGAACCGGGAACGGACCGCGTCATTGAACAAAATGCTTTTTGCCCAGCCCTCTCCGGCACCGAGCACATCGCCGTAGGAGAAGCCGCCGCAGGCTGCCAGACCGTGACAATCAGTCAGGTCCTGCCGGCCGGCAATGACATCGCTCATGTGCACATCAACCGCCGTAAACCCGGCGCGGTCAAAGGCCGCTGCCATCTCCATCTGACCGTTGACGCCCTGCTCGCGCAGGACCGCTATGCGGGGGCGCTGACCGGAAGCAATATAGGGCGCAGCAATGTCAGCGTCGCAGTCGTAACTCAGTTGGGCAGACAAGCCCGGATCCTGCGCCTGAATGGCCGCAAACTCCTGATCGGCACACTCGGCGTTGTCACGGGCACGGGCGATGGCGTGGCTGGTCTCTACCCAGAGCGACTGCAGGGCTTCGCGACGGCTGTCGATTAGCTCGAACTGGGGGGTGTTTACTACAATGCGCCCATCGACTCGGGGCGTCGCGATACGGGTGACCGCGTCGCCAAGACCCACCGCCTCGGCACAGGCCAGCACGTCGTTGACATGTTCGGCCGCCACCTGCAAGACAGCGCCCGCCTCTTCAGAAAAGAGCGCTGCGTTGGCTTGATCAGGTGAAACATCGAGATCTACCTGCAGACCGCAGCGCCCCGCAAATGCCATTTCCAACAGAGTGACCAACAGGCCGCCATCAGAGCGGTCGTGGTAGGCAAGCACCCAGTCATTGTCCTTGGCGTTCTTCATCAGCTCGAAGAACGCGTGAATGTCCTCTGGGGCGACATCGGGGGCGGTGCTGCCCATCTGTTGCCACACCTGCGCCAGTACCGAGCCACCCATGCGGTGCTGCCCACGACCCAGATCTACCAGCAACAGCGCAGTATCCGCGCGCAGAGACAAGACCGGTGTCAGTACCGCGCGAACGTCATCACAGGGGGCAAATGCCGACACAATGAGCGAGACGGGCGCGGTGACCGATCGGTCTTCGCCCTCTTCCTGCCACACGGTGCGCATGGACATGGAGTCTTTGCCGACGGGGATCGTGATACCGAGGGCAGGACAAAATTCTCGGCCCACGGCGGCGACCGTGTCGTAGAGAATCGCGTCGTCCCCCTCAAAACCTGCCGCACACATCCAGTTTGCAGAGAGCTTGATGTCACTGAGTGACTCAATTGGCGCGGCCAGAATATTGGTGATTGCCTCGGCCACCGCCATGCGCCCCGACGCGGGTCCGTCCAACAACGCCAGCGGCGTGCGCTCACCCATCGCCATGGCCTCACCCAGATGCGTGTCGAGCGAAACCGTCGTGACGGCACAGTCCGCCACCGGCACCTGCCAGGGGCCCACCATCTGATCCCGGGACACCATGCCGGTAACGCTGCGATCGCCAATCGTTATGAGGAAGCTCTTCGACGCCACCGCCGGGAAGGTGAGCACACGCTCCAAGGATTCCGCCAGCGAGACCGCGCTGGCATCAAAGCCATCGCTGACGGGCGGCCTACGCGAGGCTTGGCGATGCATCTTGGGCGCTTTGCCAAACAGCACTGACATGGGCAGATCCACAGGCTCATTGCTGAACTGGCGGTCCGTCACCGCGAGATGGTGGGCTTCTGTCGCCTCACCGACGACGGCATAGGGACAGCGCTCCCGTTCACAGATCGATTCGAATCGCGCCAGCTGATCGGGCTCTACCGCCAACACATAGCGCTCTTGGGATTCGTTACACCAGATCTCAAGCGGCGTCATGCCCGGTTCATCGTTCGGCACATCGCGAAGCTCGAAGCGCCCTCCCCGGCCCCCGTCCTTGA
>CAXEVD010000438.1:0-2269 GCA_963999395.1 uncultured Halieaceae bacterium | reverse complement strand
GTCTATTGCTGCAGATGCCCGATGCTTTCATGCGCGCCGAAGCCAAAGCAGTGCTCGATGTCGACCTCGGGGAGCATTACGCGGTGGGCATGCTTTTCCTGAGTCGCGATGAGGCCTTGCAGGAGGCTTCCCGCGAGGGCATGGAGGCCGCGCTGACTGCTGAGGGGCTGCCGGTATTTGGCTGGCGCGAGGTCCCTATCGATGAAAGCGTGTGCGGTGAGATCGCTTTGGATCAACTGCCGCGCATCGAACAGGTATTTGTGGACGCCAGCGGCGTTGACCACGAGCACTGCCTCGGCAAGCTGTTCACCGCGCGCCGACGCGCCGAGATGGCGCTGGCAAGCGATCCTGATTTCTCCATCTGCAGTCTGTCTGATCGGGTGGTGTCCTACAAAGGTCTGGTCATGCCTGCGGACTTGGAGCGGTTTTACCCCGATCTGAATAACCCCTCGCTGGAGACCGCAATTTGCGTGTTCCACCAGCGCTTCTCCACTAACACCTTGCCGCGTTGGCCGCTGGCGCAGCCTTTCCGCATGCTGGCCCACAACGGCGAAATCAATACTATCGAGGGTAATCGCAGCTGGTCGAGGGCGCGCAGCGCCAAACTCGATTCGCCGTTACTGCCTGACCTGCAGGCGCTGGCGCCTTTGGTGAATACCGAGGGCTCAGACTCCTCAAGCCTCGATAATATGCTGGAGCTCCTTACCACCGGGGGTGTCGAATTGCCGCGTGCATTGCGCATGCTGATTCCGCCCGCCTGGCAAAACATCGAGGGTATCGACCCAGATCTCAAGGCGTTCTACCAGTACAACGCGATGCACATGGAGCCCTGGGACGGCCCCGCGGGGATCGTGCTCACCGACGGGCGCTATGCTTGCTGCCTGCTGGACCGCAACGGACTTCGCCCGGCGCGCTGGGTCACGACGGACGACGGCTTTATCACGCTGGCCTCGGAAGTCGGCACCCATGGCTACCAGCCCGAGCAGGTGATTGCCAAGGGCCGGGTCGGTCCGGGCCAGATTCTTGTGGTGGATACCCAGGAAGGCAAGGTGCTGCACACCAAGGACATCGATGAACTGCTGAAAACCCGCCAGCCCTACAAAAAGTGGCTGCGGGACAACGCGCGCTTGATTGAAGGCAGCTATACCGGAGAGCCTGTGGCCGCGATCTCCGGCGCCGAGCTGGATGTGTATCAGAAGATGTTCCAGGTCAGTTTTGAGGAGCGGGATCAGGTACTCAGACCACTGGCAGAGTCGGGTAACGAGGCAGTGGGTTCCATGGGTGACGATACGCCGATGGCGGTGTTGTCGCGCCAGGAGCGCTCACTCTATGACTACTTCCGCCAGAAATTTGCTCAGGTCACCAACCCGCCCATAGACCCGCTGCGCGAGTCGATCGTAATGTCTCTCGAGGTGGATCTGGGCCCGGAGCGCAACATCTTTGAAGAGTCGGCGGATCATGCCCGTCGCATCAGCCTGACCTCTCCCGTGCTGTCCCAGTCCAAGTTCAAGAGCATTGCCGGGCTGTCGGAGGAGAGCTTCACCGCTGTGACCGTGGATGCCACCTACGACCCGGCCGACGCCAACTTGCGCCAGGCCCTCGAGGCGGTTTGCTCTAGTGCCGAGGCCGCTGTTCGCGAAGGCAAGACTATTCTCATACTCTCTGACCGAAACATTGGCGAGAACCGTGTTCCTCTGCATAGTCTCTTGGTCACGGGCGCTGTGCATCATCACCTGATTCGCGTTGGGCTACGCGCCGAGTGCAACCTAGTGGTTGAATCCGGGAGCGCCAGAGACTCGCACCATGTGGCTTGCCTGCTCGGCTTTGGCGCGACCGCCGTGCACCCTTATCTGGCCTACAGCGTCATTGAAGATTTATTGGCTAGAGGCGAACTGTTGGGTGATCCCCAGCTGTGCCAGAAAAACTTCCGCAAGGGCATCAACAAGGGCCTGTTGAAAATCATGTCCAAGATGGGCATCTCGGCGGTGAACTCGTATCGTGGCGCCCAGCTGTTTGAAGCGGTGGGTCTCGACAGTGAACTGGTCGATATCGCTTTTACCGGCGTGACCTCGCGTATTGGCGGAGTGACCCTTGATCAGCTAGAGAAAGACCAGTGGCAGGTGGCGAGCCGTGCACGCTCCCGGCGCAAGTCACTCGATCAGGGTGGCCTTCTGAAATATGTGCACGGCGGCGAGTACCATGCCTATAACCCTGACGTGGTGATGAGCCTTCAGGCCGCCGTGGTCAGTGGTGATTACGCGGACTACCA
>CAXEVD010000437.1:0-2271 GCA_963999395.1 uncultured Halieaceae bacterium | reverse complement strand
GGCCCGGGTCATTGATCTCAAGCAGATCCCCGAACTGACGGCGATCGAAATCGATGACGCTTCCGTGCGGATCGGCGCGGCAGCATCGGCCTTTGATGTGCTTCACCACTCTAATGTGCCGGCTCTGTTTCCGGGCCTTGCCGAGGCCCTTAATTTGATCGGGTCGACTCAGATAACCGGACGCTGCTCTGCGGGAGGCAATCTATGTAACGCGTCCCCCGCGGCCGACAGCATTCCCGGGCTCATTGCCAATGCCGCGCAGTGTCGCATTTTGGGGCCCGATGGCGAGCGGATGCTAGCGGTCGAGGATTTTGTAGTCGGACCCAACCAGAATGCGCTGGCGCCCGGCGAGTTACTGGTTGAGCTCATCTTGCCGAGGCCCGCGGCCGGCACTTCAGATGCCTACCTGCGACTCACCCCCCGCACCGAGATGGATATCGCAGTGGCCGGGGCAGGCGTTTCGATCACGGCAGATGAGTCGGGCATCTGCACAGCGGCGAGGGTCGCGATCGGTGCCGTGGCACCTACGGCATTGCTTGTTGAGGCCGCTGCCGGGGCACTGGTGGGTTCTCAATTGGATCAAGCCGCGATAGACGCGGCGGTTGCGGCGGCGCGCGCCGCGGCAACCCCCATTTCCGATAAACGCGGGACGGCGGAGTACCGCATTCATGTGGTAGGTGTGCTGGTCGCGCGGGCAATTGCTTCAGCACAGGCGCGTATTACGGAGGCTCGCTAATGAATAAGCCACTGAACAAAATGGCCGTGCAGGCCATGATTAATGGTGAGAACACGGCATTTTTGTGCTCGCCCGGGCAGGTGCTGGCCGAGGTGCTCCGCGACGAGCTTGAGCTCATCGGCACCAAGATCGGTTGCAACACCGGTGACTGTGGCGCCTGTTCTGTGCTGGTCGACGATCGGTTGGTGTGTTCATGTCTGGTGCTGGCGGCCGAAGTAGAGGGTAAGTCGGTGCAAACGGTCGAGGGCGTCGCCAATGGCGGTGAGCTCCATCCCGTTCAACAAAAATTGCTGGAGCACGGCGGGCTGCAGTGCGGCATCTGCACACCGGGAGTGGTGATTGCGGCCAAGGCGCTGCTGGAGCACAACCCGGATCCCAGCGAAGAGCAGGCACGCTATTGGCTGGCCGGGAACCTGTGCCGCTGCACTGGCTACGACAAAATTATTCGCGCGGTGTTAGACGCTGCCAAAACCCTGCGCGAGGAGGCCGCATGAACGCCTATCAGGAATTCAAAATCATCGGTTCGCGCCCGATTCGACCCGACGGGCTCGATAAGGTCACTGGCCGCGCGCGCTACGGCGCCGACCTCAATATGCAGGGCCAACTCTATGGCCACGTCGTTCGGAGCCCCCACGCGCATGCGGTGATCAAATCGATCGACTGCAGCAAGGCGCTGGCAATGGAGGGCGTGCTGGCGGTGATGACGGGGCAGGATCTCGTCGAGCCCGGTAATCAAATGTTGGGCAGTGGCGAGGGCGCTATGGCGCTCAAAGATGTTGTGCCGATGGTGATGTCGCAGGGCAAGGTCCTGTTCCATTCACAGGCGGTGGCTGCCGTGGCCGCGAACTCGCCCGAGCTCGCCGCCGAAGCCGCGCAGGCGGTGGAGGTGATGTACGACGTGCTCCCCGCTGTCACTGACGTGCACAAGGCGCTGACGGACGACGCACCGATTTTGCATGACGATCGTTTCCCCGATGGCTACCCCGAGGAGACCACGAATCTTGCCACCCACATCAGCCTCACCGTAGGCGACCCGGACGCGGCGTTTGAAAAAGCCGAGGTGGTGATTGAGCAGACCTATTCGGTGCCCATGTGCCACCAGGGCTATATCGAGCCGCACGCTTGTGTGGCGCGTGCTGACGCCGCGGGCAGGGTGGAGCTGTGGTGCTGCACCCAGGGCCACTTCACGGTGCGCCATTACACCTCGGCGGTCACCGGTATTGATTTGGGCAAGATCAAGGTCACCGCCTCTGAGATTGGCGGCGGCTTTGGTGGCAAGACCACCGTTTATCTCGAGCCTCTCGCCGTGATACTCGCCCAAAAGTCAGGCCGCCCGGTGAAGATGGTGATGGACCGCGGTGATGTGTTCCGCGCTACCGGCCCGGCACCGGGTGCGGAGACCAAGGTGAAACTCGGCGCGACCCGCGACGGCAAACTAGTGGCGGCGGATGTCGAGTGCTTGATGGACTCAGGTGCCTACAACGGCAACCCGGCAGGGATCCCGGCTTTTATGGCCACGGCCTGCTACAAGCTTA
>CAXEVD010000436.1:0-2279 GCA_963999395.1 uncultured Halieaceae bacterium | reverse complement strand
CCCAGCACTCTTGATACCTTGGCCCGTCTGACAACGGCTTGGTGTCTGGTTCCTTGATCTGGATAGTCATTGGGATTGGAAAGTCGGTGCCAATAATCGCGGCCTCACCTGGCCGAAGGTTTGGCAGGAATGCAGAAGCTGCCCGGTCAATTTCACCGCAGGCGCGTTCGACCACTTCCCTGTCCCGCTCATTGGTTAGGCGGTGTACAATCAAGGTGCCCATTTGGCTGAGAACGCCTTCGGTGATGTCGCGAGGGCGCTGGCTGGCAAGGCATACCGTGAGTCCGTACTTTCGGCCCTCCTTAGCTATGATCTCAAACGCGTCGAGCTTCGCTTGATAATCGTCACTGCCTAAATGGCGCCCAAGAAAGTTATGTGCTTCGTCGACCATGACCACCAGCGGGCGTTCTTTAAAGTCGCCATTTCTGGCTTTACCCAGTAGCAAGCGGCCAATCACATTGGCGATAATTTCGCGAGCGCGATACTCATAGGCAACGCCGCTGAGACAAATTCGCAGCAGTCGTTTGTCATCCCTGGTGAATGCGCTTATAGCTTCACTGACAGAAGGTTTCTGCTCAGCCTTGAAGACGCATGAGAACGCTGGAGATGTGAGTACGCCATTGATCCGTGCAACCAGCGACAAGCAATGAGAAAAGTTGCCATCCTCACCACCCCACTTGGTTGGGTCTTTGCCCTGCTGGGGGCGAGGAAGAAATCCTTCTGGATAGACACATTCCTGTTCGATCTGTGCGACCAGCTGGTTTACATTAAAAGCTTGGCTGGGATCATCCAGCTTGCTAGCAATGCCCGGCGCCTGTTCGGCAGCTTCAATAGCGGTCTTCGATTGATTGATCTTTTCGATAAAACCTTTGGGTGCGAGCTCTGGCTTGAGGTTCGCCAGACGCAAGCTGCGTATTGCTGCGCGTAGTTTTGGGCCTTGCACTTTGCCTGCCGGTTCAAATAACGCTAGGAAATCTGACTCCAGAAAGGCGGTAGGCGGTAAGGAGGAGGCTATTGA
The DNA here is from genome assembly GCA_963999395.1 of uncultured Halieaceae bacterium. Taxonomy (GTDB): domain Bacteria; phylum Pseudomonadota; class Gammaproteobacteria; order Pseudomonadales; family Halieaceae; genus Luminiphilus. The sequence continues at coordinate 1,261 of CAXEVD010000436.1, read as the reverse complement.
ACCCGTAGCAGTAGCGATCGGGTTGCCGAGATGAAGATGCGTAACATGCTCACCCTGGAAGTCCCGATACTCACCTGTTGCGTCAATTAGTATCAGCTTGGAACGATGCCGGAGGCATTCTTCTATGATGCGGGCGGTGGTCCAGCTTTTGCCGCCACCGGTAGCGCCCAAAATGGCGCAGTGACGGCCGAAAAGACGCTCTGGCTTTACCGAGACTACACTCTCGTGAGCGGTATCAATCGTGCCCAGTTCCAGGCTGACGCTGGGAGCTTCCGCGCCGCTTACCTCCATGAGCTGTGGCAACAAGGCGATAAAACGATGTGGTGCAGCGTAAATTCGATCGCCCAGCCTGGGGTAGGCATCGACACCTGCTGTTACCCGCAAGCTGTCTGTGGCCACACAGCCCAGCAGCTGAATCTGGCCAAGGGCGTCCATATCGGTGTTACCCGCAAAGTCCCGCGTGATACCGCGCCGTTCCGGTTCACGTACTTTGATCTCCGAAATTCTACCCAATATCAGGCTCTGTTGACCTTCAATAAGAACGAACTCCCCGACTTCGCCCCGCCCATAGCGCCCGCCCGAGAAATGCGATCCGCTGGGCCTGCCAGCTTCGGAAAGATTCACACCCACCGCTCGGGCAGTGATCGATGCCGCAACGCCCAAGAACAGCTCAGGTCGCAGCAATCCGCGAGGAAACTCGGTATCAATGTCGGCTGGCTTCATGACGGCTTAATCACTCCCTGAACTGCTTTCATCAATGTGTCTGCCGGCGTCAGCGATTTAAGATCGGGCACCATTTCACTGAACGCTTCAAAGTCCGCGGCAACAAACCAAATGTCTTCTCCCTTACGTGCCAATGTGTTGAATGCCTGCCAGTACTTGTTTCCGTCGGCAACTTGGCCTTCCGCATAAGGGTCAACAATGATCAAACGTAAATGAGGGTTCGACTGTGCAGCTGCTAGGAGCGGTTCTGAAAGGTGGTCATCATTGAAGCCAAAGCCTGCGACCACGACACACGTGTTAGGTTCGCGTACGGCTGCCAGGTACTGCGCCATCGACTCCAGATGCGGCTGACTGAAGCTTTGCTGATACTTACCCGCTGCGGGGTAGATCAAACAGGCTTCGTCTGGGGCCGGCTTGGTCTCTTCGAGCAGAGTTCCGTCAGATTTTCTGGCCCAGCTGACCGAACCGTGCAGTTTGTAGAGCAAGAACACGCCTTCAAGATAGCTGGCTTCCTCGCCACTGCGAGGGCGGCGCACCA
>CAXEVD010000435.1:0-2283 GCA_963999395.1 uncultured Halieaceae bacterium | reverse complement strand
AGGGTCACCAACCTCACCGACTATGGCTGCTTTGCCGAAATCGAAGAGGGTGTTGAGGGTCTGGTGCACGTCTCCGAGATGGATTGGACCAACAAGAATGTCCATCCCTCGAAAATCGTGCAGCTCGGCGATGAGGTTGAGGTGATGGTGCTCGATATTGATGAAGAGCGCCGTCGCATCTCGCTGGGTATCAAGCAGTGCACCCAGAACCCCTGGGATGCGTTTGCCGCAGACCACGCCAAGGGCGACAAGATTTCAGGCAGCATCAAGTCGATCACCGACTTCGGTATTTTCATCGGCCTTGAGGGCAACATCGACGGGCTTGTTCACCTGAGCGACATCAGCTGGAATGAAACCGGTGAAGAGGCCGTGCGCAACTACAAGAAGGGCGACGAGATCGAGACGGTGATTCTGTCCATTGATCCGGAGCGCGAGCGCATCTCACTGGGTATCAAGCAGCTCGAGGAGGATGCGTTCTCACTCTACGTCAGCGACAACGACCGTGGCAGCTTGGTAACAGGTACCGTGACGGAAGTCGACGCCAAGGGAGCGACCATCAAGCTTTCCGATGAGGTTGAGGGCTACCTGAAGGCGGCTGATATCAGCGTTGATCGTGTCGATGATGCGCGCGCTGTGCTCAGTGTCGGCGACACCCTGGAAGCCAAAGTCGTGAATGTGGATCGCAAGAGCCGCGGACTGGGACTTTCCATCAAAGCCAAGGACATGGACGACGAGAAGGAAGCTGTCGAGTCATTGAAGGAGCAGGATGAGAGTTCTTCACCGGGCACCATTGGCGACCTGATCAAGGCAAAAATGGAAGATCAGTGATCTCAAGATAGTGACGCGAGGCCGGCTTTATGCCGGCCTTTTTTTTGCCGTGATCAAATGGCGGGGATGCCGCTATAAACCTATTTAAAATGAGTAACTTGCCAATGCTCGAGGCCTCGGCCAAAATGCTAACAGCGAACGAGGGGTGACAGCATGACGCGGAGCGAATTGATTGACTTGATGGCCGATGGTCAGAGCCAGTTGAGTGCGAAAGACGTTGAGCTGGCGGTGAAGCTGCTGATTGACCACATGGTGGAGACGCTGTCCTCTGGTGAGCGTATTGAGATCAGGGGGTTCGGCAGTTTCTCTCTGCACTATCGGGAGCCTCGCCAGGGTCGCAATCCCCGAACCGGCGACACGGTGGCGCTGCGTGGTAAGCACGTGCCGCACTTCAAACCGGGAAAAGAGTTGCGCGAGCGCGTGAATCGGGCAGTCAAGTCCGGCTTCTGACCATGCGATGGTTGAGACAGGGGCTGACGCTACTGCTTGCGGTGGGCGCTGTGGCCGCCGGAGGACTCTTCTCTCTCCAGAACACCCGGGAAATCCCCCTCGACCTCATTGTGGTGCAACTACCTGCGCAACCTGTCGCGATATGGATCCTGGCGGCATTGGCCGCCGGCGTTGTCATAGGCTTGGGTGCCGGGACTCTGCTGGCGCTCAGGCGTTCCGCAACTATTCGCCGACTGCGCAAACAGCGGGATCGCTTGCTGGCGGCAGCCGAGAAAGGAACCGGGCTTGATTCTCAATAACGCACTGCTTGTGGTGCTACTTGTGCTCGCGGTTGCCGCAGGCTGGATGCTGGGGCGCGGCGGACTGCGCATGGACGGTGCCGAGCGTGCACAACTCCCCTCACAGTATTACCGGGGCTTCAATTTTCTGCTGGACGGCGAAGAGGACGATGCGGTGGACGCCTTCACTGAGGCGTTGGCGGTGAACGAGGACACACTCGATACGCATATCGCTTTGGGCAGCGTGTTGCGCAAGCGAGGCGAGGTCGACCGCGCCATCAGAATTCACCAAAATTTGCTTAAACGCCCGCAGCTGACGGCGGTGCAGTTGCACCAATCCCATCTCGAGTTAGCCAGGGATTTCATTGCGGCGGGTCTTTATGACCGCGCTGAACAATTGCTGTCTGATCTGGCCGTGCAGTCAACTGAGTTCAGCGCTACAGCGCAGCGCCATTTGTTGGATGTACATGAAGCGCAGCGGGACTGGGTCGCCGCGACAGCGATTGCTGACCAGCTGATTGCGCAAGCCGGGGAGGGCGGTCAGTCGGCAACCGGTCAGGGCCAACCCGCTCAGCAACTGAGGGGACATTATCTTTGCGAGCAGGGGGACGCCGCCTTGGAATCCGGTGACGTCACGACTGCAGGTGAGTTCTATGAAGACGCGCTGAGAGACCAGGATCAGGACCTCCGCGCGCGGATGGGATTGGCGAGGCTAAGGCTTTCAGCG
>CAXEVD010000434.1:0-2285 GCA_963999395.1 uncultured Halieaceae bacterium | reverse complement strand
ATGTTTGAGGGAATCGGACTATTGGTAGGCGCCATCGGTTTCGGCACGATGATCGCGGGCTACCTCTACCCCAACACAGGTGAGGAACTCACTGACGCCGTCGAAGAGTTTGAGAAGAGATAAAGGCCCGTCTCTTGGGCAAGCATCACGAAAAGCTACTGAACAACCTCGAGGCCGCGCGCAAATCCGCGGGCCTCACTCAGCAGCAATTGTCTGAGCTGGCAGAAGTATCCAGAAAAAGCATCAACGCGATAGAGAATGGCGTGTATGTGCCCTCGACCGTGCTCGCATTGAAAATTGCGGAGACACTTGGATGTCGCGTTGAGGACCTTTTCCGACTGCCCACACGTTGAGGTGTAAAACAGTATGACGACGATTGACCACATCATCATCGCAGTTCCTGACCTCGCTGAGGCGAGCGCTGATTACAGCGCGCTATTGGGTCGCGCTCCGAGTTGGCTAGGTGCACACCCCGATTACGGCACCGCCAATACATTGTTCAAACTGGATAACACCTACATCGAACTGCTTGCCCCACAGGGCGAGGGGATGGCCGCGGATATCGTTAACGGCATTCTGAGTGCGCGCGGCACCTGCCTGGGCGGGTTGGTGTTTGGCACGGAAAGCGCCGACGAGTTTATCTCTCACGCCAGATCGGCAGGACTTGAAGCATCAGACCCTATACCTGGTCATGGTGTCGATGAACAAACCGGGGCCGAACGCCGCTGGCGCAACATGTTTTGGGACCCGAGCGCCGCTCGAGGCATCTTCTCTTTTTGCATTGAACACGAGGCGGGGTCAACGCTGCCAGAGGCGACACCCCGTGGCGCAGGTGCCATCGCCGGAGTCGATCACGTGGTAGTGAAAACCCAAAGCGCCGATGCTGCGAAAACCTTTTATGGCGACCAGCTCGGTATCCGTCTGGCGTTAGAACAGGATGTGCCCGAATGGGGCGGCGTGCAGCTCTTCTTTCGCGCCAGCTCCATGAGCATCGAGGTGATTGCCTCTGATAAAGCACCCGAGCAAGATGAGTTATGGGGGCTCGCTCTCAAAACAGATGATATTGAAGCCACGCATACGAGGCTCACAGAGAGCGGCGTTAAAATCTCGGATATCCGCGATGGCCGCAAACCCGGCACACGGGTTTGCACGGCCAAATCTCACACGCTCGGCGTACCGACGTTAATGATTGAGCACCCGCCGCGTTGAATCAGATTGACGACACGGTGCGCTAGTCGGCTTTTACCTGTGAGCCTCGTTAGGCGAGCTCATTGTTACGCCATCAGCTCGCCAGAGCTGACCGGGGTTGCAGCCAGGCGCTGACCATCGCGCCCAATAGAATCAAACCACCACCCAACAGCGTGGCCTGAGTGGGGATCTCCCCAAAGGCCAACCAGCCTAATATGGCCGCAAAGATAATCTGCACATAGCTCAGACTGGTGACGCGGCTTGCCGCATCCAATTGCATGGCTTTCGTGAGCGCCAATTGGCCCAGCTGGGTAAAACAACCTACACCCAATAACACCCACCAGCCTGCAGCCGTTGGCCAAATAAAATCTGCGCCACCCAACAGTAGCGCGCCCGGCACACAAATCAGCGGAAAGTAGAGCACGATCACCGAGGGGTGCTCAGTAATAACCAGCTTGCGTACCAGCGTATATGCCACACCGCTGCCAAACGCGCCGCCCAAACCTGCGATTACCGGCCACAGTGGCGCCGTTGTGGTATCACTGGCAGTCCAGTAAGGCACCACCATCCATGCCAGTCCCAATAGGCTCAATGCGATGCAGGCCAGCGTGGCGGTCGTCGGACGCTCAGCGAGGAAAAGGAACGCCAACAGCGCAGTGAACACCGGATGCAAATACTGTAAGACAGTGGCCTGCGCCATCGAGAGGTGAAACAGCGCATAGAAAACGCCGGTTAGCGCGAGGAAGCCAGAGAACCCTCTGGCAAATAACAAGGCCTTACGATTCCCTAGTGGGTGCACGCGGGACCGACCGATATCAATGAGCGACAGGACGACCGAAACGAGAGCGCGAACAAAAATGATTTGCAGTAACGGGATGCCGAGCTGCCCGGCTTCTTTGACCAAGGCCGCCATCAGCGCAAACGCCAGCGCGCTGATCAGCATGTAGCGTGGACCCGTCACTGCAACTTAGCTTGGCGCGAGCGCCCTACTCAACCCTGACTCTTCAGCGACTCGAGCAACACCTTCACATCGTATCGCTCGTCTCCCTCTGCGCGCGGCGCTGAGCGCTCGTAGGCACGCGCAATCTGACTTTGCC
>CAXEVD010000433.1:0-2287 GCA_963999395.1 uncultured Halieaceae bacterium | reverse complement strand
CGCTGAGCGAAGGGGATCCAGGCTCGACACCCAGCTTCGCCGCTTTTTGCTCTGACAAGACGCCCGCGGTGAGGCGAATCGTGATGTTCTCGATCGACTCCTTGAAGGTCTCGGCGATCATCTCGTAAACCGGACTTGAACTGCCACCCAGTCGCTGGGCAATCGAGCCATACTCGGGGATCACATAGACATCAGCCAGACAGATCGGTATGCCATCTTCCCCTAGCGTCCGCAAGCCCAAAATCTGCACCCACTCGTCTCCCACCTGACAGCCCAACTCTTTTGCCAGAGGCTTGTTCGCCTTGATGCGCTCATCGGAGAGCAATCTGAAAATACTGCTGTCGGGATAACTGAAAAGCTCCGATGGCGAACGCACCATTTGCACGAACGCAGGAGAGGCCTCGGTGGACAACACCAGCGTGCCGCGGCCCCGCTGCCGTTTCACGAGTCCCATGTCCTCCAGCACTCGCAATGCCTCGCGGATCGTGTGCCGACTGGAATCGAAGCGGTCGATCAGCTCCAGTTCGCCGGGTAAAAAAGTGCCGACCGGAAACTTCCCCTCGCGGATACCAGCGAGTAGCGTATCCGAAATCTGTCGGTACAGCGGCACGCGGGACGCGCCCTGCGCACCCTCTCCGGGACGCTTTTTTACTTGCTCAACTTGCATGACTGGTCTGAACCCCCCAGACTTAATTTGTCCAGACATTTTAGATGGTTAACGGGTGACCACAACCCGTTCTATCGCTCTCACAGGGTATTTGATCATGGCTAAAACCACTGCGAAGGCGCGCTACGCTCACCAAAGCGGCCGTCACTTTGAAGACTTCAAAGTGGGGGATATCTATCACCACCTGCCGGGAAGGACGATCTCACAACACGACAACGCCTGGTTCACCTTGCTAACCATGAACACTCATCCGCTCCATTTCGATGAGGAGTACGCCGCAGAGACTGAGTTCGGTCGACCATTGGTGGCAAGCCCGCTCACGGTGGCGATTATCGTGGGCATGAGCGTGTCAGACGTGAGTGAGGCAGCCATCGCCAATTTGGGCTGGAAAGAAATCAAACTGCCCGCTCCGGTCTTTCCGGGCGATACCCTCTACGCCAACACAGAGGTGCTGGACAAGCGTGAGTCACGCTCGCGGCCCAATGCAGGTATCGTCAGCGTGTTGACCCGCGGTATCAACCAGGACGACACAGAAGTCTGCGTCTTTGAGCGACAGATCCTCATTCCCAAGCGCAACCCCGCCTAACCCCGTTTTCAGGAGACACACCATGAGTCACGACGCGTCGGTCGAACAACAGATTCTGGCCACCATCGATAAGTGGGTCGAACAGGAACTGCGCCCCATCGCACGCGAGTTCGACCAGGCGGATGAGTACCCATCTGATCTGGTGGAGCAGATGAAAGAGCTAGGGCTCTTTGGTGCCACGATCTCCGAAGAATATGGCGGCCTGGGGCTCAGTGCCTCGACCTATGCGCGGATCGTCTCACGGATTTGCGAGGTCTGGATGGCGCCCTCGGGCATTTTCAACTCCCATCTGATTATGGCGAGCTGTGTGGAGCGCGCAGGCACGCAAGCGCAAAAGGAGCATTTCCTGCCCAAGTTCGCCACCGGTGAACTGCGTGGCGGTATTGGCCTCACCGAGCCCGATGCGGGGTCGGACCTGCAAGGCATACGTCTGGTCGCCAAGAAAGACGGTGATCAATATGTGCTGAACGGCACGAAGACCTGGATCTCCAACGGCATTAAGGGCAATTGTCTCGCCGTACTGACCAAGACCGATCCCAGCGCCTCACCACCGCACCGCGGTATGAGTCTGTTCATCTGCGAGAAGGGAGAAGGCTTTAGTGTCGGCAAAAAGCTCAAAAAACTGGGTTACCGGTCGATCGACAGCGCTGAACTGATTTTTGAGGACTTCCGCGTCTCCGCGAACAATCTAGTGGGCGGGGAAGAAGGCAAGGGCTTCCAGCAAGTTGCCGGTGGCCTCGAGCTGGGGCGCATCAATATTGCGGCGCGCGGTGCGGGGATGGCAAAAGGTGCGACCAATATGGCGCTGCAATACGCGATGGATCGAAAAACCTTTGGCAAGGCGATCGCCGAGCATCAAGCCATTCAGCTAAAGCTGGCCGAGATGTCGACCCGGGCAGCTGCGGCTGAATTATTGGTGCATCAAGCTGCGGACAAGTTCGATCGCCACGAGCGATGCGACTTGGAGGCGGGACAGGCCAAATTCTTCGCCTCGGAAGCGGCAGTGCAGAACAGCCTCAATGCCATGCGGGTCT
>CAXEVD010000432.1:0-2288 GCA_963999395.1 uncultured Halieaceae bacterium | reverse complement strand
CCCCCAAATGATTCGCCTGGCTCGATGATGAAGCACCAGCATTGCGGCGATTTTACACAGCCGCCAACCTAGGTTTCGCCACAGAAAAAGTCAAGCGTGCTTGCTTTTTTACAGCGCCCTACCTAACCTTGAGCGCCATTGCACGGTCAGAATAATAACGACTTTGAACTATCGAGCGGGGCGTCATCACTGCCCTGACCGGGGCAAAACCCCTGTCGAATGCAGAGAAGTCGTCAGTGAACAGTGCCGGCAGGTATGCCATTCCATCACTTCCCGAGATTCAGGCTGAAGGAGACCATCAGTGAGTAACAGGTTGCAGGACAAAGTTGCCCTTATTACCGGTGGCACGAACGGCATCGGTAAGGCCGCTGTGCAAGGGATGACCCGCGAAGGTGCGAAAGTTGTCTTTACCGGCAACAACATCGAGGCCGGCAATCAGATCGCCAGCGATACCGGCGCAACCTTCATCCAGCACGCGGTGCAAGATGTTGAAGGTTGGGAGGTAGTCAAAGCCGCCATCCGTGACCAACATGGGCAACTGGACGTTACATTCTCCAACGCCGGCACCAATGCGGGTGACAGTGATATTGAGACTGTCGAAATTGATGCCTGGAAAAATCTTGTCGACATTAATTTGACGGGCATGATGCTCGCGATCAAAGCGAGCATCGAGCTTATGAAAGCTAATCCCGATGGGAGCGGCGGCTCCATCATCTTGAACAGTTCCATTAATGGCATGCTCGCATTGGCGGGGGATGTCACCTACTCGACCACCAAAGGCGCGCTGCGCCTGCTGGCCAAATCCACTGCCGTGCATTTGGCGAAAACCAAAACCGGCATTCGCTGCAACTCGATCCACCCCGGAGTCATTGAAACGCCTTTGATTCAAGGCGCTATTGATGGCGCGCCTGATCCCGCTGCCGCAAGAGGCATGCTGGAAGGCATTGCCCCCATGGGCCGGCTGGGCAGCATGGAAGAAATCGTGTCGCTGGTGATTTACCTCGCCTCCGAAGAGACGAAATTTGTGACAGGTTCAGAGATCGTGATCGATGGGGGCTCTACCGCCGGGCTGCCGGGCGTCTGAGACGCCTGATCAAGTCTACTCGCCGTGCAACACCTTGAAGACGCGGCGGCTGAACTTCCACTCGCCGTCGACCTTGACGCACTCATCATCGTACTGACCCCGGGGCCGTAACTCGGTCCCGTCCTGCATCACCGCGACCTCATCGGTATAGCTGCGCATGGTGGCGCGCTCACCGTCGACGATAATCACGCCAGGCATCGCCATCATGTTCACGAAAGGAAACATTTTCATGGCCTCAAGCCATGCACCCACAATAGTTTCACGGCCCTGAAGACCTGCCATGTCGAGATGCGGCAGTTCCCACACGGCATCTTCCGCCCAAGTGGACCCCCATACTTCAGCGTCTCGTTGATTCACGCCCTCGCAGTATCGCTCAAGCAAAGCGCGAATGCCCTGTTGGTCCTCAAAATGCTGGTCACTCATCGTCAGTACTCCCCTTGTTGCGCTCGCGATAAAATCGCCTCGCGCCGAATTATTGGTTGATAAGGCCGCCATCGATCACCATCTGGGCGCCCGTCATGTAGGTGGATAGATCAGACACCAAGAACAGTGCCGCATCCGCAATAGTGTGCGGCGGACCCATGTATCCCATGGGCACTGCCGCATTCAGCTTTACGTACTCCTCGGGGTTATCTACCGATGACTGCCGCTGCATATTGGTGTCGATTAGCCCGGGGTGGATCGTATTGCAACGAATACCCTCTGCGGCCGTCTCGGCGGCAATGGTCTTGGTAAAGCCGATCACACCCCCTTTTGCTGCCGCGTAAGCGCTGCATGCAGGCACGCCGACGAGTGCCGCGACCGATGACATATTGATGATGGACCCTTTGACCCCGGTCTCGCGCATCAACGCCACCGCTTTCTGGGTACCGAGAAAAACACTGGTCATGTTGACCAGCATCTGCCGGTTGTAATCGGCCAAACTGAGTTCGGGTAACGTTTTCAATATCGCGATACCCGCATTGTTAATCAGGGCGTCCAATCGCCCATGCTCATCACGAATCTGGGCCATGGTGCTGTCCCATACCGCCTCATCTGTCACATCCTGCTCCCACGCCTGAGCTTGACCGCCCTCCTCCTGAATCTCTGCGGCCGTGCGCGCGGCACCCTCACCGTCTACATCGGTCACTATGACTGTTGCACCTTCGCTGGCTAGCTTATGCGCAATCGCATGGCCCAGTCCCGGATTGGACGCGCCGCCCGT
>CAXEVD010000431.1:0-2289 GCA_963999395.1 uncultured Halieaceae bacterium | reverse complement strand
CTGTACATCAGGCATCTCAGACTCATATTCCTCAACCATGTAATTGCGGATCAGGTCACGATCAAAAAGGCGCTCCTCATCCGCCATGATTTCGGCCTGCGCCTCATCCGTGGACAGCACGGCAAGTGCCGCGTCCAACGTGTCTTGATCTGGGTACCAAATCTCCATCAGCACATCGAAAGGCAGCGTCGCACCCTCTTGACCTCTAAAGCCTGCTGACTGAAGGTAGCGACGCTGATACTTCACCGCAAAGCCGCTCAGATACTTCTCACCGATTTTTCGATGGTGTGTCTCATAGTGCTCGATGAATGCTTCGCGGGACATCCCGGGCTTTCTGGTCAGCAGCGTTACCACCTTAATCACGACTCACCCTCGTCCTGAATCTCCACTTTCACCTCCACCCTTATTATCGAGATCACCGTCGAACCTGGCTTTCACTCACCATTCACCAGGACAACAGACGTTGCACACGTAAGACCTCATTGACTGTCGATGAATCTGCCGCCGCGACTACACATCGATAAACGGGTCACCCTAAAGTATCGAACCAGTCAGCTCGACATCCGCAAACTGCCAAACTGTCTCGAAGCGGGCGGCCACTTTTCCCGCTCCGGCGTCATCGCCCTGGCGCCGAAGGGCCTCAGCCAGCCCAAACATCGACCAGCCATTCATGGGGTACTGCTCAAGATCTTCTTCGAAGACTGCTTGCGCCTCGGCCAGTCTGTTGCTGGCCAATAGTGCTGCGCCTAAAGACTGGCGTGTCGGGTAGTACCAGAAAGGCGGCTCGGTATAGGGCAGCGCGTCCTGCAGCGTTACAGCTGCCTCAAATGCGAGCACTGCATTAGCTGCATCACCGGAGCGGTAGGCCATCTCCCCTCTCAGTAAGGACTTGGCAATCTCCAGTAGATCTCGTGCCGGGTATACATTGCCCATAAAGATCTCGTCGACCTCGGGCTCAAGCCCCTCTATCGCGGCCAACTCAACTCGCGCAGCCCCTGCATCACCCAACGCCGCGTGGGCCACACCCCGCCCGTAGTGCCAGATGGCGCGGGCAAACGCAAAAGGCTCATAGGGTTCAGGCTCTTCGAGGATTTCCTCCCACCGCGCAAACCTCACCAAAGAGAGCATCGGTACCGTACGGAAGAACTGAATAGTTGGGAACTGCTCCACCTGCTCGACCCGGACATTGGCAACCACCCGCCGCGCGCTGTCCAGAGAGAGTGCACTTTGGCCCTGCATTGTCGCTGAGGCCCACAGGAAGTGAATGTTGTGCGGGTAATACAACGCGGGATAGAAGCCCTGCGCGTTGCACTGGGCGATGTAGGCTTCGTCCACTTCTGCGGCGCGGATATTAGCGAGCGCGGAATCTTGGTACCGGCCCACCCTGAAGTAAATGTGGCTGGGCATGTGCACCAGATGACCAGAGCCCGGTACCAAGTTGGCCAGCCGATCCGCCGCGGGCTCCGCTTTCTTCGCGTTTGAGGATGCCTCTAAAGCGTGAATGTAGAGATGCAGCGCCAGCGGATGATCGGGGTCAGCGGCCATGACGGCTTCAAGGCTCGCAATGACTGCCTGCGTATCGGGTTTGGCCTCCCCATCAGGGCCCCAGTAATCCCAGGGCATGGTGTTCATCAGCGCCTCTGCGTAGACCGAGGCCACGGTGGTGTCATCGGGATAACGCGCTGCCATCTCCGCTAGCGCATCCGCCCAGGCCCGATCGAGGGGGTCGCGGGAGGTATCGGCCTGACCGTCGTAACGCTGATCCAGCGCCTGAATCCAGTCCCGCTCCTTTGGAGTCACGCCATCCATCAACGCTAGGGCTTGATCTATTGCGGCGCGGGCGTCGGCTCGCTCAGCGGGGGTCATAACCGCCTTACCGTTACTCGTGACATTGATATTTGGCCCCGTCGCCAGCGCCTCACCCCAGAAGCACATGGCACAGGTCGGATCCAAGGTTTGCGCGGCGCGGAAACTACGAATGGACTCCGCGTGGTTAAAACCAAACGCCAACACCATGCCCTGATCAAAGTAGCGCTGCGCATCGGGATCAGCGGTTGTGATCGGCATGTGGTAGTCACCCATGCCATCGAACAGCGGCGCACCGGCGCGCTGCGCCAAGGTTTGCGCTGAGTTTGCGCTCGACTGCGAATCGGCTCCGCCGCCGCACCCCGATGAAGCCAAGACCCCCGAGATAACCATTAACCCTATTCGCTTGTACACACTCAACATAAGCGAGCCCCTCAGAAAAAACTCACCCTACACATGACTATGACTACTGACCACCCGCTG
>CAXEVD010000430.1:0-2314 GCA_963999395.1 uncultured Halieaceae bacterium | reverse complement strand
GAAAGAGAGGCCGTTGGCACCTGCTACAAAGAACAAGGTCAAGAGGCGGCGGTGAGGCTCGGCCACGAGTTGGTCTCGGGAGACCGTAAAGCAGAGCGTCTCGAGGCATGGCCAACCTTCGCATCACAGCATCCCGCAGGCGCGCTATTTTGTTTCAGAGGGGGCATGCGATCGGAGATTGCCCAAAGATGGCTGAAGGATGCAGGCGTGGATTACCCCCGAATCAAGGGGGGCTATAAAGCGATGCGGCGCTGGTTGAGTGAATCCACGGATGAGCTCATCGAGCACACGCCACTGCTGTTACTCGGGGGCCCTACTGGTGCGGCCAAAACCCGCATCCTCAATGAAGGCAACCGAGGAGAGCCTATCCCGGGGAGTGTGGATCTCGAGGGGTTGGCTAATCATCGCGGCTCGGCCTTCGGCCGCCGGGTGACCAAGCAACCTACCCAAATCGGTTTTGAACTGGTGCTCGGGGTCCAGCTGCTAAAGCACCGGCAGGCCAAGCATCAGAGACTGATTTTGGAAGACGAAGGTCGCCTAATCGGACGCTGCGCCCTACCCCTATCGCTCCAGGCCGCTCGCCAAGATGCAGACTGGGTACAACTGGATGCCAGCGTTGATGCCCGTGTCGAGCACTCCTATGAGAACTATATTCTTCAGAATCTAGAGGACCTGATGACTCAGGATGGCGCCCGAGCCTTTGATCATTTTGCGACAGGCTTACTCGAATCCCTTGAACGCATTCAAAAGCGGCTGGGCGGGCAGCGTTATGCAGTACTCAAAGCTATGATGCAAAACGCACTAGTGGCACACGAGCGCGGCAATCCCGAGGCACATAAAGCGTGGATCAGCGAGCTGCTGATCGGCTACTACGACCCCATGTATGAATACCAAATGAATAATCGGATCAAGGCCCCCCTGTTCAGAGGCACCGAGAGCGAGGTGACCGAATACCTGCTAGAGGCCAAGGCCGTTTACTCGCCGATCGGGGGCGTCACCGATTAGCGCCAGAGGCACTTTAAGATAAACTAGCGCGGTCTCCCTGTAGTTAAACAGGATATAACTACCGCCTCCTAAGCGGTGATTCCAGGTTCGAGTCCTGGCGGGGAGGCCATCAAACACGCCCCAGGCCACTGCCTAAAGCGACCGCCAGACTCTATGATCAAACTCGTTTATTGCCTTACAAAACGCTACGACATCGACCACGACAGCTTCTATCGCTATTGGCTCGAGGAACATGGGCCGCTAGTGAACTCCGTCGCCGAGGCAATCGGCGCGAGCCGCTACGTACAGAGCCACACCATATTGCCCGAGCTCAACGAGCTCATGATCGAAAGCCGCGGCCTGCAAGCGCCCTATGATGGCGTGACCGAGGTATGGTGGGAGACCATCAGCGCGCTCGAGCAAGGCATGTCATCAGCCGCTGGCGTTGAGGCGCAAAGAAAGCTCATAGAGGACGAAGCACGGTTTATCGATTTCAGCCGGTCACGGGTGTTCATGACAGAAGAGCATGAGATTTTTAGCTAACCGAACTGCGGGTTCCCAAGAAAGGGCAAGACATCCATAAGCCGTTTGGGCGCGAAGACCCGCTAACCGTCGCAACCGCCGAGCAACGAGGCATCCGAAGTTGGCTTCAGACGGTATATAGGGCCTAACCACGCTCTCCAAGGCATCCTCGTCTAGGCCATGACTGACACATTGACACTCCATCATCTCGAGTATTCGCAGTCCTTCCGCGTCCTGTGGATGCTGGAGGAGCTGCAAGCTCCCTATGACTTGGTGGTTTATGACCGTGATGCGCGGACCATGGCGGCACCCGACGCCTACAAGGCGCTCTCCCCGTTGGGTACCGCCCCGGTCATGACATGCGGCGACTTGGCACTGGCTGAGAGCAGCGCAATTATGGAATTTATTCTCGACAGGACGCCGGGACAAAACCTGAGGCCCGGACCCGACTCACCGGATCGCACGCGCTATTTATTCTGGTGGCACGCGGCACAGGGCTCAATGATGCCGCTGCAGCTCATGAAGACCGTCACCACGATCTCACAGAAACGCCTGCCCTTTTTCATGAAGCCCTTCGTCAAGCTGCTGCGGGTGGGCCTGCCGAAGGGCGCCGTGGCCCGAAAAATGGCCGAGGACGGCCTCGACGCGTCATTACTAGATAAGGATCTCGACGCGCCGCCCGACGCCGCGACGCTGCGACTGCTCAACAAAGAACAACCAACAAGTACGAGGCAGTGGGGCGGCCGCGAGGCCAAGAAGCGCGCGTCTTTAAAGCCCGTGCACTGGGAGGCCATCGAAAATAACACGG
>CAXEVD010000429.1:0-2315 GCA_963999395.1 uncultured Halieaceae bacterium | reverse complement strand
TATCCGCCTCAAGTATGGGGTCGCCGAGGACGTGGTCAGCATGCTGAGCACGCTTGAGAAGTCCCGGCAGGGTGAGGGCGCCGACGCGGATAAAGAGGCGGTGCTGGTGGCCGACAAGCGCACTAACAGCGTGGTGGTCACGGCAGACGAGCTGACGGTTGATCGCATTCGCAAGCTGGTGACGTATCTCGACACGCCACTCGAGCAATCTGGCAACGTCCGCGTGATTTACCTCGAGTATGCCGACGCGACAGAGATCGCCGAAGTGCTGACCCGGGTCATGCAAAACATCTCCCGGCTGGAGGAGGGTGGCAGCAGCAAACGCGCTGGTAGCGGTGAATCGACGATTGAGGCCGATGAGGGCACCAATAGTCTGATCATTACCGCTGACACCGATGAGATGGCGGCGCTGGAGGCGGTGATTGCGCGGCTGGATATTCGTCGAGCTCAAGTACTCATCGAGGCCATCATTGTGGAAATGACAGTCACGGAAGGTCAGGACTTGGGGCTGCAGTGGCTGTTCGCCAACGATAACGGTGTCTATGGCAGCAACATCACCACGGATGAGGCCAGACGGCAGAGTTTGGGCCAGCTGGGTGGCGCGCTGGTCCCCGATGATGGCTCAGAAAACATTGGCACAAGGGAAGTGGCTGCGTCACTGGCAACAATTCCCGGAACGACGCTCGGTTGGGGTGTGGTGGATGAATCTCTGACCATGACCGTGATCCTCAATGCGCTGGAATCTCAGGGGAACAACAATATTCTCTCCACGCCCAGCCTGCTTACCCTGGATAACGAAGAGGCCTACATCACGGTAGGCAGCGAGGTGCCCTTTGTGACCGGCTCCTACACCAACACGGGCGTAGGTAACGGGGCGTCGAACCCATTTCAGACCATCGAACGCGAGAGCGTGGGTGTGACCTTGAAAGTGACGCCTCAAATCAACGAAGGCAATGCCGTCCTAATGGATATCGTGCAGGAGGTCTCCACCCTTGCCCCCAGCCTCATCGCTTCTGATCTCATCACCAATGAGCGCAAGATTGAAACGATGGTGCTCGCCAACGACGGCAACATCGTGGTGCTCGGTGGTTTGGTCTCAGACGAAATTCAGGACGATAGCCAGGGTGTGCCTGTACTGTCGAGTATCCCCCTGGTGGGCCGATTGTTCCGCAGTGATTCGGTTAAGGTGACAAAGCAGAATCTGCTGGTCTTTATTCGCCCGACTATCATTCGTGATGATGAAGACCTAGCGGGCGCCACCGCGGAAAAATATCGCTATATCAGGGATCAGCAGATGGAGCGTCGCGAGCGTGGCCTGATGTTCCTCGATGACGGCAATCTGCCGGTGTTACCGACCTGGGAAGAGCAGATTCAGCAGCTGCCCGAGGTGCCTGCCGACGACGCTGGGCAGGGGTGACCGCTCATGAGCGAGTCTGCACCGGAATCCCTGCCCGTAGCTGAATCAGCGAGCCCCGTCTTAACGTCTGGACTGCCCTTCGCCTTTGCCCAGAGCCGCAACGTGCTGCTTGAGCGCTCCGGTGCCGCGTTGACCCTGCATTATGTTCCGCCACTAGCAACAGACGTATTACTCGAGGTGCGACGTCACGTGGGCGAGGTATTCTCATTGGCGCCGCTCGATGAGGATCAGTTCCGTCAGCGGCTCACTGTTGCCTATCAGCGTACCCAGAACGAGGCGGCGCAGATGGCCGAGGACCTGTCCTCGGATATTGATCTGTCGCGACTGGTGGAGGAGTTGCCCGATGTCGGCGACCTGATGGATGCCGACGACGATGCGCCGATTATTCGTTTGATTAACGCCATTCTCTCGCAGGCGGTCAAAGAGCAGGCCTCGGACATCCACATCGAAACCTTCGAGGAGCGTCTCAGCGTCCGCTACCGGGTGGATGGGGTGCTGAGCGAGGTCCTTTCACCCAAGCGAACGCTCGCGCCGCTGCTAGTGTCCCGACTGAAAGTGATGGCAAAGTTGGATATTGCCGAGAAGCGCGTGCCTCAGGATGGCCGCATCTCGGTCCGCATAGCGGGCCACGGCATTGATATTCGTATGTCCACCATTCCGTCTGCCTACGGTGAGCGGGTGGTGTTGCGACTGCTTGATAAGCAGGCCGGGCAGCTGAATCTCGGTGAGCTGCAGATGAATGAGCAGGTCGACACGGCGTATCGAGGCGCCTTGGCCAGCCCCCACGGAATCATTTTGGTGACCGGTCCGACGGGCTCGGGCAAGACCACGACGCTTTATGCAGGGTTGTCCAGCATCAACGAGAGCTCGCGCAATATTCTGACGATCGAAGACCCGG
>CAXEVD010000428.1:0-2317 GCA_963999395.1 uncultured Halieaceae bacterium | reverse complement strand
AAGACAGCATGGCATTCGATACCTCGCAATTCCGCGAATTCCGCTACGGCTGGCCAGTCGTATTGGCATCCACTTTCGGTATTTCTCTGGGCATGTCGCCGCTGCCCTTCTACACGATTGGTGTCTTTGCCCAACCTCTCGCTGTGGAATTTGGCTGGGGCATCGATCAGATCATGCTCGGACTGGTGCCTTTTTGCGTCGTGACGGTCATCAGCGCGCCGATGGCGGGTTACCTTTCGGATCGTTACGGGGTCCGGAAAGTGGCACTGATTTCCATGCTGACCTTTGCCATGGGCATGATGCTGTTCTCTCTCAATAACGGCTCGCACACGCTGTACCTTTTTCTCTGGGGGCTGCTGTCAGCGCTTAGTGCCGGCACCCTGCCCATCACCTTTACCAAGGCCATCTCGCGATGGTTCCACGAAAAGCGCGGCCTGGCTTTGGGAATTGCATTGGTGGGCACCGGAATCGGCGGCGCAGTGGCCAAGCTGATCGCCGAGGAACTGATCAATAGCGTTGGTTGGCGCATGGCTTACGTCGGCATCGGCTGCCTACCGCTGATCGTCGCTCTGCCAATTGCCCTCTTTGCGCTCCACGATGTGGATGATCCCAAGGTCGCCAAGCGCGCTGAAGGGCTGGCAGCGCTCAGCCGCGAGACCGGCAGCACCATGCAACAGTATGGCTTTACCTTCATTCAGGCGCTGAAAGATTGGCGGCTGTGGTTGCTGGGTGCGATCTTCCTGCCCTTGTCCTTTGCTATTGGCGGACCCATTCCCAATCTGGAGACCATGATGGGTTCCAAGGGCTTCGAGCGTGCCGACGCGGTCTTATTGGCAAGTTTTCTGGGTTATTCGGTCTATGCCGGACGACTGGTTGCTGGCTACCTGCTGGACTTTATCTGGGCACCCGCGATAGCCTGTGCATTGATGATCATGCCGGCGATTTCCATGATGATGTTCGCAGGCGCTGACCCTAGCTACAGCCAGATGGTCATTGCCATCGTGTTACTGGGTGTGGCCGCAGGCGTCGAGTACGACGTGCTAGCGTATTTGGTATCCCGCTACTTCGGCGTACGCAGCTACGCCCGCATCTACGGCGCTCTGTATGCATTGTTTGGCCTTGGTGCTGGCTTTGGACCCGCGGCCTTTGGCGCGGTGTACAGCAACACCGGGTCCTACGATCAAGCGCTCTACTACTCCATGTGGGGCTTCATCATCTGCTCGCTGGCGCTGCTCTTGCTAGGGCGCTACCGGGACGAACAACTCAAGGCAATGGTCTGAGAAAACAATGAAGCCGGAACCCCCGCTGAAGAAAATCGATGCGTCTGAAATGCCGGAGGACATTGCCTCGGCGTGGGAGGCCTCGATGGCGCTTCGCGGGGACGCCACGTTCTTTGAGGTCTTCGCGAATCACCCAGAACTTTACCGCTGGTATGTGAAGTCCTTTTATGGAGAAGTCTTTCGCGGCGGCACAGTGGCTCAACCATACAAGGAGCTGTTGAGGCTTAGGCTCTCCACTCTCCATGGTTGCCGCTTCTGTAATCAGGGCAATCGTCAGGACGCGCTCGCGTCGGGCCTGACTGAAGAACAAATTGACGCCTTTGATGACCCAGAGAATGGCCCGTTCACCGATGCCGAGAGAGCCGTGCTGGCGCTAGGAGAGCAACTGGCTCTCACACAGCCCGAGGGCACACTGAATCCCGCGCTGCACCGCGAACTAGCCAAGCACTTTAGCGACGCTGAAATCCTGGAGCTGGGATTGGTGGGTGGCATTCTGGCGGGGGTCGCCAAGTTTATGTTCGCCTACGATCTGGTAGAAAAGGAAGACGCCTGTCCTTTTCATCCGGCGAGCGGCTGAGCCAACTCGTTTCTCGAAAAAGCTTGGCTCTTGCTCCCAAATACCTGTCCGGCGGATTTCTTGGCTAACAGATAGACACAAGCCGAACCTTTACTGCCAGAGCTCGTTTCAGACCCTAGCTGCCGTCCCATTGACTCACTGACAGCGTTTACATCGCCCTTTACCGACGCTAACATGTCACTTGACATGCGGAGCGAGTGATATGGGCAAAGACACAGTTAAATCACCGGGTTTAGCCTTACCAATTCCTGTCGACCGACGACTCCTAGCGGGTGAGGGTCTCACCGCCGGCGACCTCTCCGAGTTTGACGATGAAGGCATTACGGCCGACGACGCAAATGCAGACTTCCGAACTCACAACTTCCACACGGGCAACATTATGGTGTCCGTCTATGAGGCCGGACCTGGAAAAGTCAGAATTGACGGCTCCGTTTACGATGAATTCATCACCATCCTAGAG
>CAXEVD010000427.1:0-2318 GCA_963999395.1 uncultured Halieaceae bacterium | reverse complement strand
AGGGCCGCTACCCGATCGGCGCCAAGATTAACGGTGCGGTTCGCAACCTTACCGCCTACGGAGCTTTCGTAGGACTCGAGGAAGGTATCGAACGTCGCTCCGTATCGGTCAACTTGATAACCCGGTTGCATCTCGGCTGCGATCAGTACCGAGCGCTGGCCATTGGAGAGTGAAACGCTCTCAAAGGGTGTGACTTCGGTTTTGCGCACATCAGCGAGATCGGAAATGCGAACCGCACGTCCATCGGGCAGGCCGCGCACGATCACATTGCGCACTGATTCGAGGTCAGTAAATTCCCCGGTCAGCTCTACCGTCAAGGCGGCGCCTGCTCCGGTTAGCTGGCCCGCAGGGGCCCTGGCATCCGCCTCAGCGAGCGCTGCGGAGACCTCGCCGATTGAAATGCCCAGCATCGACAACCTTGTCTCGTTGAGCTCAACTCGTACCTCTTCATGGGGCAGGCCATAGAGTTTGACCCGTCTTGTCATCGGCACGCCGCGCACTGCGTCGGCGAAGAGCAGTGACTGGCGCCGCAGTTGAGCCGGCGAAAGCTCGCGGCCGTCCGCTCCGCTTATTGCAATGATCTTGACGAATTCAGTCCAGATTTCGTCATCGAAGTCAGGTGGTGAAGCGCCGGCGGGAAATGTCATCGCCACGCGGTCAACGACGTCTTGCAGCTCAGCCATGATCTGCTTGAGTCGGGCCGGGGGAGCTTTGTAGTCGACCTCAACGAAAATCAGTGACACACCGGATGCAGAAGTGCCATCAACCTCCATGACATCAGGCTCTTCCCGCAGGGCGTCGACCATGGGTTTGGTGATTAGTGCTTCGACTCTTGCGGGGCTGGCGCCAGGGAAGAAAATCTGGATTTTGGCGAACCAAGGTGTAATGGCGGGGTCTTCTTTGCGCGCCATACCGCTCATGCTGGTATAGCCGACCACCAAAATGGCGAGAACGACCAGCGCCAGATAGCGCGTATTGGCGTGTAGCAGTCTCGCGATCATGAGCCGGGTGCCGCCGCGGTGTTGGCTGCGGCGCTATCGAAGATGGGCTCGACCAGATCTCCGGGGCTGATGCGCTGCAAGCCGGAGGCCACCACGGCCACCTCGTTTGCGAGGGTGCCGCGCACAAAGACCTCGTTGCCGCGGGTGTAGAGAATTTCGACACTCTCTCGTTGCGCACGCTGCTTGCCTTGGGCGTCTGGCATAATCGTAAGTACATCCCAAAGTCCCCGGGGAGCCTCCAGCAGTGCGGAGATGGGCAGCCAGCCTCCCGCAGAATCCACCGTTTCGGCAATCTGCAGCACCGCTGATTCGCCTACTGCCACCGCGGTACTCGCCGGGAGATCAAACACAGCGCCAACCGTGAGCGTTGTGGGATCGAGATCATCGCGGATAGAGCGGAGTTCGGCGGTGAAGCGCTCGCTCTTTAATACCAGTGTATAGGCGTCGCCAGGCACCAGTCGCCGCGCGACGTCAGCCGGGACGCCCACGTGTGCCTCCCGGCCCGTCGCGGTCACCAAGCGCAGCACTGGCGTGCCGGGCGCGACCACCGCCCCAGTTTGCACCAGTCGTTCCGCTACCACGGCTTGATAGGGCGTGCGTAAGGTGCTTTTATCCAACTCCAATTGGGCCGACTGACGTTGTGCTGCCGCTGTGCTCTCTGCCGCTGCCAGTGCCTGCGCTGAGAAACGGGCGTCGTCGTAATCCTGTTCGGATGCCGAACCGTCCTCTACCAGCAGCGCGATTCGCTCAGCACGCGCTTCCGCTTGAGCCCGCTCGGCTGAAACGCGGTTATAGGTTGCCGAAGCCGCATCGAGACGCGCCTGCCGGCGGTCCGTCCCCAATTGGGCCAGCACGTCGCCCGGGGAAACGCGCATGCCCTCGGTGGCGGGTAGGCCGGTCAATACACCGGCTACTTCAAATCCCAACACGCTGTCAGAGCCGGCCTTGATTACGCCGAGGTAGTTGGCGTTACGGGTGAAAGTCGGCTGCTGAGAGTAAACAGTCGCTGCCACCGGCATCGGCGTGCGCTCGACCGAGGTGGTGGTCACCTTGTTGGCCTTGATCAGCGCAGTGCCACCAAGGCTGAGGCCAATGGCCAAAGCGACTGCCCACAGGGATTTAATCAGATTCGGGTTCAAAACAGGGGTCTCGGAATGTCATAACGGGGGCTGTTACGGGGTATAATGTTAATCGGATTCACATTAAATGTAAATCTGATTTACATATTGTAGACAGCAAGGGTTTTGGCTCTCAGCTTGCGTGTCTGCGGGGTTTTCGCGACACTACCGAGCCCCGCCTCTGGGCGGGCTCAGTGGT
>CAXEVD010000426.1:0-2323 GCA_963999395.1 uncultured Halieaceae bacterium | reverse complement strand
CAGCAGGTGACGCGGTGTATCTGCGTGGCCCGCATGGCGTGGCTGTGACGCCGCCCGAGGATGCCCACACCGTCTGCGTCGCTGGCGGCACTGGTCTGGCCGCGGTGTATCAGATTGCCGAGGACTTCGGCAGCGACGATAACCCGGTCGACATTTTTGTCGGCGCCAGATCGGCAGATCGACTCTACTTCCGTGACGAGTGCGAGGACGTCGCCCGCGTCACCATCGCCACCGATGACGGCAGTGCCGGATTCGAGGGCCGGGTGAGCGATGCACTAGCCGCGTTCCTCGCCGACCAGCCCGCCGAGGCGCTGGCCAAGATGGTGTTTTATAACTGTGGGCCCGCCCCCATGATCCATGCGAGCGAGGCGGTGCAAAAAGAGTTTGTCTCCTCGGATCGCATCTTCAGCGCCATCGACTATCTGACCAAGTGCGGGGTCGGCATCTGTGGCGCGTGCGCCTCGCCCGACGGCCGTCGAATCTGCGTAGACGGCCCCTTCATCACTGATGGTTTGACTGAGAACCGCGCGGCATCTGGCTGATAAATCACCTTCGCCGCCAGCATTCAAGCTGCTACAACCCAGCACTCTACTGAACGCCCCGCCCGCTCCTAAACATCCTGCCCACTAAACGCCCTGTCCTCGGGCCGTGCCAAAGCTGACAAGCACCTCGCAGGCAGTTGACTGAAGGTCAAATCGCGTCATCATGCTGTCACAAAACTTTCCCAAGAGACGGAGCTCATCGGTATGAAAGAAAATCTGCTGCAGCAAGACAAACTCATCTGGAAACATTACTCAGAGGACGAGAATCATCCATTCCCGGTCAGTTACTGGGGCTCTATTTTAGATATTGATGATGTGGGTCATGTCAGTGCACTGTATCGCTGGGATCCAGGGCAGTTTTGCCATTTCCACCGGCATGTCTGCGCCACCACTTCTATCGTGCTCGAAGGAGAGCTGCGCGTGAAAACCATTGAAAATGGCGAAGTGGTCGACACCGCTATAAGGCGGGTTGGAGACTATGCCAAGAAGCCTCCGGGTGACGTGCACATGGAACAGGGTGGACCCGACGGCGCGCTGGTGCTATTCGAGCTCTATGCGCCCGACGGTCAATTGACCGAACAGCTGGACCAGGACGGCAACACACTGCGCACCCTCACAACAGATGACCTACGGCGCTTTTTCAACAAACAGCAAACGGCGGCCTGAAAATGCTAACACCACTGACTCCCTTGCAATTGCTGGTCGTCGCCGACCACTGATCTCTATGACGCAGGCGGACCTGGCCAAGTTATTAGGGCAATGAGCATTAAACGCAGGCGCCAAAGATCCGACACTGACCCCAACCCGTAACCGTTACACCCTTTGCCAAGTGGTGTGCCTTGTCATGCGCCTAGCCCTCACAAACAGTCGTCACGACCTCGCCACTACCAGCCGCTCCGCGCAGTGCGTGTCGGACACAGGCTCTCACGCCAAACGCCTTGGGGTGTTGGGTTGGTTGTCAGCCCTATTCGGCATGCTCATTTGGTTGACTGCATGCGGCAGCACTTCTGTGGATGACTATCAGGCGCGTGAGCCCGCCTTTGCACCCGAGGACTTTTTCAGTGGCGCACTGACGGCACACGGGGTGGTCAAAGATTTTTCCGGTACCGCAATTCGCCATTTCAGCGCGGACATCGTTGGCTGTTGGTCAGACGGCGTCGGGACGCTGGATGAGGACTTTGTCTTTGACGATGGCGAGCAACAGGCCCGCATCTGGACACTCACACCCAACGGCGACCAGACCTATATTGGCACTGCCGGTGACGTGGTCGGCGAGGGTCTCGCCCGCTGGCAAGGTAACGCGATGTTTCTCGATTACACCCTGCGTATCGAACTGGCAGACGGCCCGATCGATGTGAAGATCGACGACAGGATGTACCGGGTCAGCGACAACGTGGTGATCAATGAGTCGAAGATGCGCAAATTTGGTTTTGGGGTCGGCGAGATCCTGCTCACCATCATTCGCCACCCCGATCAGGCTGCCGACTGCCCTAGCGTTTAACCGGTCTCTGAAATCTTTCCGCTACAACCCCTGATCACGCAGGGCCGGGCTCAAGCTCACCAGAGATGTCCTCATGCCGATCAGGCGTTCACAGGTACCGCGCGCGCGGGCCTAGCTCCAGAAATTCGAATTCATCGAGCTTGCACAGGCAGCACGAACATTCAGAGGAACACGGGCGTCAGAAGGTGACGGGGTGTCATTGGCATCTACACCTCTGTGTCATCTTGAGACTCACGCGCCTTGCGTCTACTCCTGATAAAGAAATACGCGTTGGCCGCGA
>CAXEVD010000425.1:0-2324 GCA_963999395.1 uncultured Halieaceae bacterium | reverse complement strand
GGTGGTATTGTTAGCTGATTCTGTTTTGGACACCGCACTATGCAAAGCGCGCGCTCGATATCAGCCATGGCCGCTTCAAAAGCCTCTCACCATCAAGAACGAGCGGACCTCGCGGCTGCGTTTCGCTGGGCCGCGCGGCTCAACTTTCACGAGGGCGTGGCGAATCACTTCTCGGTAGCCGTCAACGAGAACGGCACGCAATTTCTGATGAACCCCAATCAATCGCATTTCTCACGCATCAAAGCCTCTGACCTGATTCTGGTCGATGCCAACGATCCAGAGACGATGAACCGGCCTAACGCGCCCGATCCCACCGCCTGGGGTCTTCATGGCGCCCTGCACCGTCAGTGCCAACATGCCCGCGTGGCGCTCCATGTGCACTCGATTCACGCGACCGTGCTATCGACGCTGCAAGATCCGCGGCTGCCTCCCATCGACCAGAACTGCGCCATGTTTTTCAATCGCTACGTCATCGATACCGAATACGGTGGATTGGCGTTTGAGGAGGAAGCTGAACGCTGCTGCCAGCAGTTGTCAGACCCGAATAAAAAGGTGCTGGTCATGTGTCACCACGGCGTCATGGTCATTGGCGACGACGTGGCAGACGCCTTCAATCGGCTGTTTTATTTCGAGCGCGCAGCAGAGACTTACATAAAAGCGCTGTGGACCGGGCAGCCTTTAAGAGTGCTGTCGGACGAGGTTGCCGAAAAAACCGCAAAAGACTTGGAAGACTATCCCGGGCAGGCAGAGCGTCACTTTGCCGAGCTCAAGGCAATACTGGACCGTGAGGAACCAGAGTACGCGCAATGAAAAAACCACCCGAAGGTGGTTTGATAAATGGTGGGCCGTGCTGGGTTCGAACCAGCGACCAATTGGTTAAAAGCCAACTGCTCTACCGACTGAGCTAACGGCCCGAAAAGGGAAGGCGCGTATGCTAACGCTACCGGGTGAAAAAACAAGTCCCGGCAGAGCATGAAATGTACAAAGGCCACCCGCGAAGCCTACCCACGGCGTATGCCGACCTCTTCCTAGAAATTCTCCAGCAAAAACTGCCGCGCTAACTGTGCGGCCGCGTGGGACGGATACTCCCGAATTACCTCATCCAAATATTCCTTCGAGCGCTGGCGGTTACCTTTGATGAACTGTACACGGCCCAGTTTATACAGTGCGTCGGGCACCTTGGGGTCTGCAGGGTATTGATCAAGCAGCAACTTGAAGTTCTGTCGCGCCAATTCAGGGTCGGAGGGGTCCAAAACCAGATAAAGCTCCCCGAGCCAGTAATGGGCGTTGGGCGCATATCGACCAAAAGGGAAATCTGCGAGAAAGGCCGTGAACGCCGCGACAGCATCATCAAACTCCCGCTCCCGTACCAGCTCGTAGGCTGCTCGATATGCGGCCTCCTCACCATATTGCGCATCGACGGCTCGACTGGTCGCAGGGGTCTCCGATGCCGCGGTGATTGGTGCAACACCCACCGACCCTGTGCTCTCATCGACCCCCGCAGCGGCACCCGATGCCAAGCGACGATCCAGATCGACGTAGCGCTCAAGGCTCTGCGCTTCCAAGAGCTGCAGCGCCTGAGTGGCTTCCTCAAGCAAGCCGTTCAGTCGGCGCACATCAGCCTCAAGTTGCTGCACGCGGAGCATCAGACTACCTGAATCAGTACCCGTGATCGGCGCGGCTGTGGTTTCCACAGGCGGTTGCGCCACCGTCGTGGAACCAGAGTACGGCTGAATGCCAGTATAAGACGTGGCAGGTGCGACCTCCGACGCCTCTTCCAGAGGCGCCTGCGCAGCGGCGCGACGCTCCGCTTCCACATCCACGTAGTCCTGAGCAAAGACTGGCGCAACCTGTAATGAGGTGCCCAGTAACAAAAAGCCGGCGCATAACGCCGGCTTGATGGGTAACACTGTCAAAGTGAGATCCTCAGTTATTTAAGCTCAACGCGGCGATTCTGCTGCCAGTTGGACTCGCCAGAGCCATAGGCAACCGGGTTTTCTTCACCATAGCTGATGGTTTCGATGCGGTAGCTGGGCACACCGTTAGCGACCATGTAATCGCGTACGGCATTTGCACGTCGCTCACCCAAGGCGAGGTTGTACTCACGCGTGCCACGCTCATCGGTATGACCTTCGAGTCGGACGCTGTCGTTATTACCCAGCAGCGCGGCAATATGAGCATCCACGCCGCCCTCGAAATCATGAACAGGCTCCCCTAGGCCTTGCATTGGCAAGCGAAAGCGGGCACAGTCCACTTCGCTCTGCCGGGGAAAGTAGAGCCGCCTGCTCTTGTTTTATCGGTGCTTCACCGAGGACACGGGCAGG
>CAXEVD010000424.1:0-2330 GCA_963999395.1 uncultured Halieaceae bacterium | reverse complement strand
ATGCCCCGCCCCGACCCCCCCCTGGCCGAGGGTAATCAGAGCCCATATGAAGTGAACGGTGTGCTCTACACCGTGTACGCCAGCGCGCGGGGCTACCGCCAGCAGGGCGTGGCCTCATGGTATGGCATGAAATTTCAGGGCCGACCCACAGCCAATGGCGAAATCTTCGAGGTGTTTGGCGCCACCGCAGCGCACCGCTCACTGCCGATTCCGACCTATGTCCGCGTGACTAACCTGGGCAACGATCGCAGCGTGGTATTGCGGGTAAACGACCGTGGTCCCTTCCACCCCGACCGTCTGATTGATCTGTCCTACGGCGCGGCTTTGCAACTCGGCTTTGCCGAGCAGGGCACCGCGACTGTCTCGGTCGAATCCCTTGATCTGGCGGGGGTCGATGATCGCCGCGAACTGGCAGCGGCTTCTTACCGCTATTTGCAGCTGGGCGCCTTCACCTCGGAGACTGCCGCGGGCGAGCTGGGTAGCGAAATCGGGCGTCGGTGGGACTATCCTGTCTCGGTCAGTACTGTAGACACCTATAACCGCCGGCTCCATCGCGTTCGAGTAGGGCCTTTTTCCTCCATGCCCGCGCTGGAACAGGCGCGCGCCGTATTGATCGAGGCGGGCTATCCCGCACCGCAGCCAATCCTTTGATGCGATTTTCATCACACCGCCCGCGGGCGTACACTGGCGCCGTCCCGGTATGAGCTGCAGGAGAATGTGTCGATGACAGGAGCGAGAGCGAACATGAAGCGCTCAGTGTGGTATCTAATCACCATCTTGTGGCTGCCGCTGGTGGGATCGGCTAACTCGGCGTTGGTGCCCACGCCGCCGGCCATCAACGCCGACTCCTACCTGCTCGTCGATTTCGATACCGGGGCCGTGCTGGTCGAACACAATCCCGAACTGCAGCTGCCGCCTGCCAGTCTGACCAAGCTCATGACCGCCTATATTCTCGCTCAGGAGGTGGAGCTGGGCCGGCTGAGCCTCGATGACGTGGTGCCGGTGAGTCGCAATGCCTGGTCACAAAATCCCGTATTTGACGGCTCGTCGCTGATGTGGATCGAGCCCGGCAAGCCGGTCACGGTGGCGGAGCTGGAGCGCGGCATTGTGATCTCATCTGGCAACGACGCGACGGTGGCGATTGCCGAGCATATTGCTGGCAGTGAGGCGGCGTTTGTCGACCTGATGAATCGCTACGCCAAGGAAATGGAGCTCACGGGCACTCACTTTGAAAACAGCCATGGTTTACCCCACCCCGACCACTTATCGACTGCCCGCGATCTTGCGGTGATGGCCGTTGCCGCGATTCGCGATCACCCTGAACGCTATGCGGTCTACAAAGAGCAGAGCTATACCTACAACGACATCACGCAATACAACCGCAATCACTTGCTGCGCGAAGACGACTCCGTGGATGGGCTGAAGACCGGCTACACCAGCGTGGCGGGCTATGGTCTTGTCGCCTCGGCGAAGCGCGAGGGGATGCGTCTGATTTCAGTGGTGATGGGCAGCAGTTCCACATCGAGCCGGAAATCCGAAACCCGCAGCCTGTTGAACTACGGCTTCCGGTTTTATGAAACGGCGACACCACTCAGAGGCGGAGCGGAGCTCACGCAGGTTCGTGTCTGGAAAGGTCATGCACCGCAGGTCGCCTTGGGTGTGACAACGGATGTGATGCTGACACTGCCCAGAAGTACCGCCGAGATTACCCCGTCGGTTGAAATTGACGGCCCACTGATTGCGCCCTTGAAGGCAGGTGACGTTGTGGGGCGGGTAATACTGACCCGCGCCGGAGAATCTGTGGGTGAGGCGCCACTGGAGGTTTTGCGATCGGTAGCGCCTGCCGGATTTTTCGCACGGCTATGGGACACCATCTTGCTTTGGTTTCAGCAGCTCTTGGGTTAACGAGAAGTGAGCGAGGATCCGCCAAAGATCGTTTTTCCCTGTGAGTATCCCATCAAGGTGTTGGGCAGAGCGGGCGCTGCATTTCAGTCAGCGGTGATGGCAGTCTTTACCCAGCACGCAGCTGGGGTTCTCGAGCAGGATGTCGTGGTGAAGGACTCGCGTAAGGGTACCTTCCAGTCGATTACCGTCACCATCGAGGCGCAGAGCGAAGAGCAGTTGCGTTTGATTCATCAGGATCTGATGGATACCGGTCTGGTATCCATGGTGCTCTGATACCGTGTTGTGCCGGCGTTTGGGCACGGTCGACTTTGAGTCGACCCTCTATGCGATGAAAGCCTTTACCGCGTCCCGCACCCCCGATACCGAAGATGAAATTTGGCTGCTCCAACGCCCCCCCGTTTATACACAGGGCCGATCCGGTAAGT
>CAXEVD010000423.1:0-2331 GCA_963999395.1 uncultured Halieaceae bacterium | reverse complement strand
CTGGGAGGCAAAACACTGGGGGTTGTGGGCTTGGGCGCGATCGGCAGTCTGGTGGCGCGGATGGGTCTTGATTTTGGGATGGATGTTGTGGGTTTTGATCCGGCACTATCTGTCGAAGCCGCGTGGCGCCTGCCTAGCGATGTGCAGCGAATGGAAAACGTACAATCGTTGGTGACCCGAAGCGATTTTGTGAGTCTTCACTTACCCGTGCTGGACAGCACTCGCGGTTTAGTGAATGCAGAGATGCTGAGTCACTTCAAGCAAGGCAGTTGCCTGCTGAACTTTGCCCGGGAAGAAATCGTATCGATTGACGCGGTTGTGTCTGCATTGAACGAGGGACAATTGAGTAGGTATGTGACTGATTTCCCTCATCCCCAGTTGCTGGGTCGCCAAGACACTTTACTGATGCCCCACATTGGTGCCAGCACTGCGGAAGCAGAGGAGAACTGTGCTGTGATGGCGGCTAATCAGCTGAGAGCTTTCCTCGAGCACGGCAACATCCGCAACTCTGTCAACTTTCCGGCGATAGAGTTGGATAGAACCACTGATTATCGCATCACGATTGCCAACCGAAACGAGCCTGGCACGCTGAGTCATATTCTGACTTTGATAGGCGATGAAGGCTTAAACGTTGCGGATCTGCTCAATAAGAGTGTTGGCGACATTGCCTACAATATCGTCGACCTCGACGAGCTACCTCAGCAAGCGCTGCTGGATAAAATAGGTGGGCTTGAGGGAGTGATTAATCTTCGATTGATCGAGGGGGAACCCGCTTAACCTGAGACTTCGATCTCCGCCATTTGCTTGGTGGCATTGGCGAGGTGCGCGCAGTGAGGTCGATAACATTAGTCGGCAAGCTCATGAGTTTCATGCCGCTGACGCTACAGGACTGATACGGAGCTCATCCAATTGAATTTTGTTTCTGACAATCAAGCGGGAGTCCACGAATCGGTATTAGCAGCGCTTGAGGAAGCCAATAGCGGCAGCTCGCCTGGTTACGGTGAGGATAAGTTGACTGCAGCTGCAGAAAAGTCAGTCAGCGCGGTTTTCGAGACCGATTGTGATGTTTTCTTTGTGACCACCGGCACGGCCGCAAATGCGCTTGCCATGAGTGCGCTTTGTCCGCCTTGGGGTGCAATCTACTGTCACGAGGGCGCTCATATCCAGAACGACGAGAATACTGCGGTCGAATTGCTGACGGGTGGTGCACGTATGGTGCCCATCGCGGGTGAGGGGGGTAAGCCTGACCCGCAACTAATGCGAGCTCACATGACCACCGCCACGATTCACGGTGTCCACAACGCGCGCCCGGGCGCCATCAGTCTCTCGAATGTCAGCGAGTCAGGAACCGTTTTCAACCCTGAAGATATTGCAGCGTATCGCGCGCTGGCAGATGAATTCAGATTGACTCTGCATATGGATGGAGCGCGCTTTGCAAATGCAGTGGTGGCGTCAGGGGCGAGCCCGGCAGATTTAACCTGGAGAAGTGGGATCGATTGTCTCAGCTTTGGCCTGACCAAAAATGGTGGCATCGCAGCTGAAGCTGTTGTGATGTTTGACCAAGCCATGGCGGAGCAGTTTGCTTTTCGTCGTAAGCGCGCCGGTCATCTCTGGTCAAAACAGCGATTTCTAGCTGCGCAGTGGTTAGCTCTGCTTAAAGATGATTTGTGGTTGTCCAATGCGCGCCACGCCAATGCGATGGCCCAGCGCTTGGCGGCTGGTTTCACGGCTCACCCGGGCATTGAATTACCGTGGCCTGTTGATGCCAACGAGCTTTTCCCAGTGATACCTGGGCACCTCCGCGTGCGGTTTAGAGAGGCTGGATTGGAGTTCTATGACTGGCCAGCTCAGTCCGACATGACCCGATTCGTAACTCACTTTGCGACGGACCCAAAGGAGATTGAACTAGCACTGGAAATCATCGCAACTACAACGTGATTCGGTTTTCCCGTCCTTCCCATGAGACGGTCTTACGACTAGCCAAGGTATTCCTCAGCTCCCCGCAGTTACAAGTTTGGTGATTGATGTGACTTTTCACAAGATGGCCGTTGCGTGCCCCAAGGCTGCGGCGCATTCGTCGTGCTATCGAGCGATCTGAAAGACATCGCCCTCTTCGGTGACTGCGACGATCTTTCCGTCTCCTAACACGCGAACGTCTCGGACCCGACCTTTGATTTCAGGAAAGACCGCCTCGTCTAGAACAACCGTATCGCCGTCGAGCTTCAGTCGCCGCATCTCCTCATTAATCAGCGAGCCCAATAACAAGTCGCCTTGCCATTCAGGGAATAGGTCACCGCGGTAGATTGCCAGTCCCGATGGTCCGATGCTGGG
>CAXEVD010000422.1:0-2334 GCA_963999395.1 uncultured Halieaceae bacterium | reverse complement strand
CGTGCGTTTTGCGGTAGCCAAAAAGATCGTTGAGCGGGCAGCAGATTACGGCATTCCCTATAACGACATCGTCGTAGATCCACTGGTCATGCCCATCGGCGCTATCAACACCGCAGGCGTACAGGTGATGGCTTTAGTACGACGCCTGCGCGATGAACTCAAAGTGAACACGACCTGCGGCGCGTCGAACGTGAGTTTTGGCCTGCCCAACCGCAATGGCATCAATGCCGCTTTCCTCACCATGGCGATGGGCGCAGGCATGACCTCAGCGATTACCAGCCCGCTGCACGTCGAGGTCATGCAGGCGGTGCGCGGTGGCGATGTGATGATGGGGCACGACCCCGACTGCACGAACTGGATTCGCGCCTACCGCGAGCCCGCCGCCGAGGGCGAAGGCCGTGGTGGTCGTCGTGCTGGCCGCGCCGGACGCCGCAGGAGCGCCTGATCCTTGGCTGAGGGCGACGTCAAAGTCCTGTTCATGCCCTCAGGCCGCCGCGGGCTCTTTCCGCGCGGCACCCCCCTTCTGGACGCTGCCCGCAGTCTCGGTGTCGATATCGATTCGGTCTGCGGCGGGCGCGGCCTCTGCGGTCGCTGTCAAATCAGCTGCGTCACCGGCTCCTTCGCCAAGCACCAGATTGAATCTGACGTCGACCACCTCTCCCCTTTCTCGGCGACGGAAGAGAAATTTGAGGAGCGTAAAGGCCCGTTAAAAGAAGGCCGGCGCCTCAGCTGTCACACCACCCTGCTTGATGACGCAGTAATTGATGTCCCCGCAGAGAGTCAGGTGCACCGGCAGATCGTGCGCAAAGAGATGGAGTCCCGTGATATCCGTCTCGATACTGCCACGCGGCTCTACTACGTGCAGATCGAAGAGCCCAGTCTCGAAGACCCCCGCGGCGAGATGCAGTTTTTGTTCGAGGCCCTCGAGCGCGAGTGGGGCGTGACGGGGCTCACGCTGGCTAACTCCCAGTTACATGCCCTGCAGGCCGCACTGACGCGTGAAGACCGCGGTGTCACGGTAGCGGTGTATCAGGAGCAGCTTATTACCGGCATCTGGCCGGGATTGTTTGACAAGCCGCGCGGCATTGCCATCGATGTCGGCTCCACCACCGTCGCGGCGCATCTCTGTGATCTGAACTCGGGCGAGGTATTGGCCTCTGCGGGCGTAATGAACCCTCAGATCCGCTATGGCGAAGACCTGATGAGCCGGGTCTCCTACGTGATGATGCACCCAGAGGGGGCAGAGCTGCTGACCAGCGCGATTCGCGAGACGATCAATGGGCTCTTCGTAGAGCTCACCAGCGAGGCATCGAATCAGGTTGAAGATATTCTTGAGATCGCTCTGGTGGCGAACCCGATCATGCACCACATTGTGCTCGGCATTAACCCGGTCAACCTGGGTACCGCACCCTTCGCACTGACCACGAGTGACGCGATCGACACTCGCGCCGCGGAGATGGGCCTGAACGCGCACCCCGAGGCACGGCTCTACTGCCTACCCTGTATCGCAGGCCATGTGGGCGCTGACGCAGCCGGTGTGATTCTGGCTGAGGCGCCTGATCGTAATGAAGACATGACGCTGATCGTCGATGTCGGCACCAACGCCGAGATCGTGCTGGCCAACAATGAACGGCTACTGGTGTGCTCAAGCCCCACGGGGCCCGCTTTTGAGGGCGCACAGGTTGGCAGCGGCCAGCGCGCGACGATCGGCGCCATTGAGCGCGTGCGCATAGACCGCGATACGCTGGAGCCTAGGTTCAAATGCATCGGCAGTGACCTGTGGTCAGACGAGCCGGGCTTTAGGGAAGCGATGTCAGGCACGGGCGTGACGGGCATCTGCGGCTCGGGGATTATCGAGGGGGTCGCCGAGATGTACCTCGCCGGCATACTCTCCACCGACGGCGTCGTGGACGGCGCATTGGCTGAGCGCACCCAGCGCATTCAGGCCGACGGGCGCACCTTCTCTTATGTATTGCACGCATCCAGCGATCCGGAAGTGTCCGATGTGCTGGTGACCCAGAACGACGTGCGACAAATTCAGCTCGCCAAAGCGGCGCTCTATGCCGGCATAAAGCTCTTGATGGACGAGATGGGTGTCGCCACCGTGGACAGGATCCGTCTCGCCGGCGCCTTTGGTAGCCACATCAGCGTCAGTCACGCCATGGTGCTGGGACTGATCCCCGACTGCGACTTAGAGCAGGTCACCTCGGCAGGCAATGCCGCAGGGGCTGGGGCCCGCATGGCACTCTTGGATCGTAACGCGCGTCTTGAGATCGCGGCGACCATCGCCAAGGCTGAGCGCATCGAGACCGCGGTGGCAGACGACTTTCAGGC
>CAXEVD010000421.1:0-2367 GCA_963999395.1 uncultured Halieaceae bacterium | reverse complement strand
GATGGCCGCTGGCCCCTCGACGAAGGGGGCTCCAGCACACGGCCACTGGGACGCCAGGAGCGTCCCAGACCCGCAGCCTCATCTCTGCAGGCGTCGCACCAGCGCCATGACCTGCACGCCGGCGGTGTTAATCGCGCCGATGGGCATCACCAGCGGGTCGACCACGACATCGCTGTACGGAATCCCGTGATCGGCAGCGCGCTCTACGATCTTCTTGGCCACCGCAAAACGCACGTCGGGGTCTTCAGAGATCCCGGTCTCGTCGTTGGAGATCGCGACCACCGCGGCTTTGTGTTTGGCCACCAGGGGTAGCACGCGTTCAAGTACTTCATCTTCGCCGGTCACCGAGTTCACCAGCGCCTTGCCCTGATATACCGCAAGGCCCGCCTCTAAGGCTTCGACAATCGAGGAGTCGATACTCAGCGGCACGTCAGTGATCGACTGCACCAGCTGCACCGCCTCGGCCAGAATGCGGGGCTCGTCGGCCAGCGGGATACCGGCATTCACGTCCAGCATGTGGGCACCGGCCTCAACCTGCGCCAGCGCATCGGCCTCGACCCGGCTGTAGTCGCCGTTCTTCATTTCTTCCGCGAGAATTTTGCGGCCCGTGGGGTTAATGCGCTCGCCGATAATGACAAAGGGCTGGTCAAAGCCAATGTGGACTTCACGGGTGGCGGAACTGATTGTGGTCGTGGTCATGAGTGTTGCCTGAAGTTATCGCTGGTGAAAAAGGGTTCGTAATAGGTTCAAAGGAGACCGGTTAAGCGGCCGGCCGCCAGGGCTCTCGCCCACCGAGTGCATTGGAGCGGGTCACGATCTCGCCGATGCGGTTTTCCATCCGGTAAGCCATGATGTGCACGCCGGCGACGTTCTTGCGGATCCACTCAGCGGCTTTGGCAGAGGCGAGCGGACCGACACCGGCCAGCAGGTAGGCTTTTTCCAGTAGACCCATGTCGCGCACCTGTGCCATGAAGGTCTTCATCCGCTCGACATCAAAGCAGTACTGGGTCTGAATGAACTGCGCACCGGCGGCGATCTTCTTGGCCATGCGGTGCGGGCGAAAATCCAGAGGCGGCGCAAAAGGATTCGCTGCGCCGCCCAGAAACAGTCGCGGCGGTGAGCTGATCTCGCGGCCGCTCAAAAACTGCTGCTCATCGCGCATGTGGCACACCATGCCCAACGCCGAGATGCTATCCGTGTCAAATACGGGTTTGGCCTCGGGATGATCGCCCGACTGCACGCCGTCGCCGCTCAGGCACAGGATGTTGCACACGCCCATGGCCGCCGCGCCTAGAATGTCGCCTTGCATGGCGATGCGGTTCCGATCGCGACAGGACTGCTGCAGGATCATGGCGTAGCACTTTTTCAACCAGCTGGCGTTGCGGACGGACCAAAGTCGAACGGCTTTCATTCGGCCGCCTCGGCAAAACCCTTTTGCTTCACCAGCAGCGCGAGTTGCTCGTCGGATACCTGCGACTCGATTTCCTCACCCAGGCGCTGCGCGATGTCTTCGAGAGCACCCTCTGCCTCGATGCTGGTCGTGACCCGGCGCCACTCTTCCAGATAGGCGTCGCTGCCGCCTTTACCGGCGCGCATCGCCGCGCGGTCAATGGCCTCCTGAAAGCGGGCGGTCAACATGTACTTGCCGCGGTCACGGCCGCGCTTGATCAGCACCTGTGAGGGAATGTCGCGCCACAAAATGTCAATGCGCTGCATGAGCCGCTCCTTTGGCGCCAGGACTCGCTTTCGCGTCCTGCCAACGCAGTACACGACTGGCCATTGCTGACTGCAAGTCTCCCATACCGGTCTGACCCACCTCCAACGGCAGGGCAAGCTGATCGGCCGCGCGCTGGGCGCCAGCCACCAACGTGGCGTCCTCGGTTTGCGCGAGGTACACCACCCGGGTGTAGTGAGCGAATAGCGTGTCGCGCAGGGTGGGATGCGTGTTCAGCTTTAATTCCTCGATCACCAATCGATCAAAATGCCGCACCAAAAAGTCGGTGAGATAAAAGGTGCCCGGCTCGGCATCCGCCAGCGCGTGAAAGACGTCGGCCGTTGCGTAAAATTCATAGCAATGGGCGCCTGGTAAGCGTTCAACATGCCAGCGCGCCAGCACGGCATCGAGTCGTCCACCGGTCCCACAGTCGGCATACGCCACAAATCGGTGGTCGTATTGCTCGGCGTAGCGCTCGAGCAGAGCCTCAACGCGCCCCGGGATCTCTCCGGGCCGGTTGTGCAGCGCGGCATCTAAGCACTGGATGTCGAGGCGCGTCCATCCGTTAGCTGTCTTAAGCGCGCCGATTTCCCGCGCCAGGGCACCGCAGGCGATAACCAGAATGGACGCGGGCATCGCCATGAAGGTCAGGC